>JBGCDF010000026.1:0-12192 GCA_045105095.1 Crocinitomicaceae bacterium
TGATCGTAGAAAAATAAGCGCAAAGGGCATTTTTGAACACTTTTTGTGCCCAACCAAAAAGTGTTGAATCTTGTTTGGAAAAGAGAATATCGTAAATAAACTGTATGTTGTATTCAGAATGAAACATACATTTCTCCACAGATTTTGACGTTGATCCAGGATTGTCTTGGTTTTCGCTGATTTATTTGATCTGTATCGGAAAATCTCAGTATTCTAATTTAGCCATTTAGCCATTTAGCCATTTAGCCATTTAGCCATTTAGCCATTTAGCTAAATAGATCAGTTCTAGTTCGGAAGTAAAAACGTGCAGTAGAGGTAATTGATATATCGATATATGTCGATATATCAAACGTTCAATTTTCATAACGCCTACAAACCAAACGTCCTGCCTTTATTAGCGAATTTGAAGTTCACCTACCAAGAAGCTAATCCCCTGCAGTGAGTCCGTCGAACCGAATCAATCGAACAATCAGATAATCGGAGAATCGGAAAATCCAACAATCCAACCATCCAACCAATCCAACGCGAAGCATCCAGCCATCCAACAACCTTCCCAAACCTTGGCACGATATTCGTAATTTATCAACCAAACAAGAAATTCAACCAATATGAAAAGTTTAATACTAGGAATAGTACTGGCATCAGTTTCATTCTCCTTTGCACAAACCGACGGAGAAGCAAGCCATCAATTGAAAAATCGTTTGAAAGCGAAGCAAATGATGAAGGCGGAGCCCGCTTCAATGCACATCAGCGACAATTCTGAACCAAAACAAGTAAAGACACTTTCTCGAAAAGAGGCAAAGTCATCATTGGTAAGTGGTATTCTTCGCGTGAAAAACGGAACACCATTCATCGATGTTGAAAACGGTCGTGTTCATAGGAAATTGGTGCCTACGAACTTTTCGAAAGACATGTTGAGGGATTTTGAAGGAAAGACCATTCAATTTAGATATACGATTTCTGATCATCCCTTACCAAAACAAGGAGAATTCTCAATGGTAGTCAACTTGCATGAAGTTGCTATTGTAAAGAAAAGATAATACCTCGATCGGAGTAATGTGAAAGTAATGTAACACCCTATTCCGATCAAAACTACACAACGAATGAGCTAATCGAACTAAAGTTTTCCTGACTCAGAAATAAAACGAGTTTAAAAGTTACAGTAAGCGTTTCAAGTTTTCAAGAGCCTTTGTGTTCAGAGAACTTTGGAACGCTTTTTTGATTTTCTCTTTTTCGTCCTTCGTGAGGTGCCATGATAATGAAATACGATCTTCCTTCTTTTCGCGGAGGTTAAATGAGACGTAGTCAATCGGGAAATCATGCGATTCTTTCGCAACGCGCATCAACTCTTCCTGATTGTAATCCTGAACTCGCGGAAAGTTCTTATACATATTCCCAAACGGCATGGTCAGTTTATCCATGAACGAGAAATGATGGTAAGTCGTATTCTTCAGAATTTTTTTGGTGTCGCGAATTTGCAGGATGATCACCCCTGAAGTATTCTCTTCGATCCAATCGTTCATTACATGCAGGAGTTGCATCGTTGTTTTTCCTCCGTAATTGTCGCGAATTCCTGCATCCATTAACTGAATTTGTGGCTCTGTGGGCATTGTGACCATTGGCATCACCATCGGGAAAGTAGCACTAGCGCGCAGAACGCTGGAAAAGCGAATGTCCTCCGCATCCTGTTGTTCAAAAAAGCTGAGATAATCAATGTTTTCAAGAGTACGATCACCATCTGAGTTCGTTTCACATCCAGTTAGGAAATTAAGCGATTGAGACGACATCAATAACCTTCGTCCATCGTTAATGATCGTAGGAGAGAAGATCATCGTTGGGATGAGACCACTTTCTTCATATTCACGGTAGTAGCCCAATGTGTGATCCATTACGAAATGTGTGTTCTCGTGAAGTTGGGATTCAAAAGCATAGCCGCGATCTTTCGTATACGTATGACCATTGAACTGGCACTTCTGATACCGGATGAAAATATCATTTGTCGTCGCCATAAAAGACAACTTATTCAGCATGTCCTTTCCAATGTTGTGCTGGTAGCGATCATCGTAAGTGGAGGCAATTTGCCCCTTTTGTTGTCGAAGCAACAGTTCTCTATAGTATGCAGCACCAACCATTCCTCCCGATGCTCCAGTAATCATGTGCAAATGACGGTTCAACTTTCCATCTAACTCCTCATCGCAATTAGCGAGTACGGTCATTGTCCAGAGTGCGCTCCTTGACCCTCCACCAGAAGAGTTTAAGATGACGAGCTTCGGCTTTTCTTCGCCTGTTCGTTCTTTCCAATTCTCCAGGGTCTGGATATACTGATTCCGGGTATGTTCATTGAGTGAATCATTCGTTGAAACTGCCCGAATGTTGTCGATAGAATAGGGTACAGCTTTCGATTCATCGTAGTCCATTCCATACGCATAGTTTCGATAATTGAACGCTTCCGTGTGATTGCTCAGAAAATCCATGCAAACGATGATGGCCAAAAGTGCAGGTATTGCCCAGTTATTCAGCCATGATTTCAATGCGCTGTACAACATAAGTGTGATGGTGATGAGCAGTACGATACTCGTAGCGGCTGGTACCTCCATAAAATCATGACTGTTCAGTAATCCCAGGAGGAAAAAAGCGCAAATAGTAATGATTTCGAATACCGACGCACTGATTCGGTTTTTTGCAAAGGTTTTCAGAATTACTCCTCTGTTAAAATGTTTTGTGCTACGACTCCTGTGAAAACCAAAGCGCTTACCGATATAAATGTACCTACGATCTCGTTGCAATGTATATTGTCGATACCATGATTCTTCTCTGTGTGTGAACGAAGTGATTAACTCCTTTTCATTCAAGCGGTTTTTTTCTTGTCTTCGGGTTACAGGGAAGAAGTAGAAAAACGAGATGACAAAGAATGATAGAATACCCCCGACGCATGCCAAGTTATATCCGATAATATCCATTGCACCAGCCAACTCATCACCGGCCTGAAAAACAGACATTTTATAGATGTAAAACAGCGTGAATACAATTGGAATGATTGAATTGTTGTAGCTGAATTTCAGGAAGGGCTTGGATAGCGTCATCAAAAAAGGAAACCGCGGCCCCAATTTGATGTATGAATACGTATTGAACGCCATAATAAATCCTCCAAAGGCAAAACCAAGGAAGAAAAAAGACATAGCAGATACATTTCCAAGGTATTCGGGAGATAGAAAAAGGTAGGGAACACCAAAGGCTGATCCAATGCTGTCATTCACAAATAAGAAGAGTAATGCCCAGAAAAGAAGGGCAAACATGTTGTGTTTCAGGTGAGCAAAAATGAGATGAAATGGAAAGAAACTCAGGATGAATTCCTTAAGGGTCCATTTTTGATCAGTGTTAGTCATGCGCATCTATATATCTAGTAATATATAAAACGAAAGATAAGTAAAAACGTGAGTTGATCGGGTAATTATTTCGAAGTCTTTATGAAATCTGTAACGAGATAAGCTAATGCTTTCCCGACGATGGTTTTTTCTTCTGAATTTTTGGGAGCTCCTTCTGGTAAATGTAGGTATGTTGGTCGGCTTGGAGCGACCTGCCTAACTGCTTGTCTTATTTCATTCAGGCTAAATCCGCTCGGAGTGTATGCGGAAGTGGGCATGCCTTGGATACAGTCGAGGTCAATTTCCAATCCGATATGTTTTTGTTTGTTCGAAATGAAGTTGTTCAAGTCATCGGACAGCGATCTTCCGTCGAGGTAGTTTTCAAAAAAGCTCCTCTCACAGTTGTGCTCTCTCAAAAAATCAAGAATAGCTGTACTGTTATATTGTTCATGCAATCCCAAAACCGTGTATGAAGAGATCAGTTCTTCTGAAATAGCTGTAGAGAATGGATTTCCGCTATGTCTTCCTTCAAGTGGTCTGCAATCTGCATGTGGATCAATATTAAGGATATGCAATGTGCTGTGTTGATGACTCAAGCCTTTCATAATCGGATAGGCATTATTGTGTCCACCTCCGATAACAATCAGTTGTCTGTTGGACAGGTCAATTTGAGAAAGTGTTCCGATCACTAGTTTATCCAATTCGGCAACTTCTCTGCGTAATTCGCTTACTTCATTTGAGTAGGTGTTGGCGTGAATCGTACCGACTAATGCAATTTCTTCTCCTGAAAGGAACTCATTCGATTGCATGTTGAGGAATTTGGAAAGAAATGCGTTGAAGGCTTCGTTAGCTCCTCCATTCCCATTGTTGGCCCTTGGACCGATATCTTCCGAGATGCCCAGAATGACATATTTAGTAGCCTCCGTAATCTCGAATCGGATTAGTTCTCCCAGTTTTACTTCTCCCTGACGAGGTGAAAGAAAGTTGTTCAGTTGTTCTGAATCAAAGGGAACGAAGTCGAGGGATTTATTTTTGTTCATAAGGCGCAATAATGTTAACGAATGAATCTGGAGGAGAAATTGGTCGCATCGTTTCTTTGGAAACAAATACCAATGTCGTATGTGCCTTAGCTACTAACTGGTCATTTTCATTAGTGATTGTATAGTCGAAGGCAAGGCGAGCACCACGTAATTCACAAATGTGCGTAGCAATCGTTAGAGCATCGTCGTACTTCGCAGGGTACTTATAGTTGACTGAAAATTCAGAAACAGGAAGCATCACTCCCTGTTCTTCGAGTTGCTTGTAGCTCATTCCCAATTCTCTCATAGCTTCAACTCGTCCTACTTCGAAATACTGAGCGTAATTTCCGTAATAACAATACCCCATTTGATCGGTCTCACCATAGCGAACTCTGAGCTTGGTTTTATGCTTAAAGTTAATTTCCATTGTTGATAACTGTGGATGTAAAAAAAGTTTCTTTCTTTCGTTCGAAAGTTACATATAAATGTGTACTTTCATGTCACATCAAAAGATACCAAAGTCTGATCTAGTTCTAACTACCTTGTTTACTAATCTATTAGGTGAAAGGTGTTGTTGGAAAGCTTGAATTACAGGAGGTAGTGTTAAATTTTTGAGAAGCAAAACTTTTTTAAAAATCAAGCCCTAAACGACTTTTTTTTAAACTTTTTTATGTGAATATTTGTCCTCGACAGAAACGGTTGACCAAGCTACCCGAAACATAACCGTTTTTTGACGATAAGCAACATTTAGTATAACGAATAATTCAATTTTAACATGAGTAGAAATCACGAAAGTGTCTGGGGATCGTGTCTCAAAGTAATCAAGGATAATGTTTCTTTACAAGCATATAAAACTTGGTTCGTTCCGATCGTTCCTGTGAAACTTGAAGATGATGTTCTTACTATTCAGGTGCCTTCCCATTTCTTTTATGAATGGCTGGAGGAAAATTACATTACCCTACTACGAAAGGTGATTAAAAAAGAGTTGAGTGCAGAAGGTCGTTTGGAGTACAGTATCATCATGGAAAATAACATGACGAACTCTACACCATATACGGTTAAACTTCCTGCGCTAAACAAAAAAGCATTGAAGAACTCTCCCGTCTCAATGCCATTAAACATTAATGAGAAGCAAATTCGTAATCCATTCATTATTCCTGGTCTCAAGAAAGTGAATGTCGATTCTAATTTGAACCCTTCTTATTCATTTGACAATTTCGTGGAAGGAGATTGCAATCGTTTGGCACGTGCCTCAGGATATGCAGTCGCAAATAAACCAGGCGGAACTGCCTTCAACCCATTGTTGATTTACGGTGGAGTCGGGCTCGGAAAAACACATCTCGCTCACGCGATTGGAATTTCCATTAAAGATCAGTTCCCAAACAAGACGGTTTTATATGTAGGATCTGAGAAGTTCGCACATCAGTTCATCGACGCGATAAAGAATCAAACAACGAATGACTTCATTCATTTCTATCAAATGATAGATGTGTTAATCATAGATGACGTGCAGTTTTTCTCCGGTAAAGAGAAAACGCAAGATGTATTCTTCCATGTATTTAACCACTTGCACCAAAACGGAAAGCAAATCATTCTGACGAGTGACAAACCGCCTGTAGAAATGCAAGGAATGGAGCAACGCTTACTTTCTCGCTTTAAGTGGGGATTGTCTGCGGACCTTGGAGCGCCAGATTTGGAAACGAGAATGGCTATCCTCGAGAAGAAAATGTACGGGAATGGAATCGATCTTCCGAAAGAAGTTGTGGAATACCTTGCATATTCTATTAACACGAACGTTCGTGAAATGGAAGGCGCACTCAATACCTTGTTAGCGCAAGCTTCGTTGAACAAAAAAGCGATTACGCTTGAATTGGCGAAGCAAATGGTTGATAAGTTCGTGAAGAATACTGCCCGCGAGGTGTCTATTGAATACATCCAAAAAGTAGTGTGCGATTATTTCGACCTACCATTGGAAATCTTGAAATCGAAAACGCGTAAGCGCGAGGTGGTTCAAGCAAGACAAATTTCGATGTACTTCTCAAAGAAAATGACCAAATCGTCGTTGGCGAATATCGGAGCTCACTGCGGAGGAAAAGATCACGCAACAGTGCTGCACGCTTGCAGAACCGTAACGAATCTTTCAGAAACGGATAAGCAATTCAGAGCGTACCTCGAAGATTTAGAAAAGAAGTTGACAATACAATAGTATTTTACTACTTATAGCAACATCCCATTCTGATGTCATCAGGATGGGATGTTTTGGTTTTAAACTTAACTATTTCGCTTTTAGTTTCGGTAAAAGAGTGCCGTAACCAACCATCACCAATGAGAGTTATTTTTCTAGTGTGTTTTATATTACTTGGGTCCATTTCCGAATCGCGAGCGCAGATGATATCTCGAGCGAAGCTCAACGCGAATTACGGAATGCTCAAGTATGGTGATATTGGGTGTGCCGTGCAATTCAATCGCTATTTTACTGTGGCTGTTTATGGAAATAGGATTACAGAGGAATTAAGAGTGAAAAACCCATCCGGACTAAACATTGTAAACACGAAAATTAATAGAGGTAAGAGTGTAATACTCTACGGTGGTGTTACAACTCAAGCGCCTGGTAGAATTCATTTCACAGGATTAGCTGGAGTCTCCTTTGGCGAGTACAATATTCATGATAATGTGGAGTTGATCACTGATCCGAACGGCAACTATCAGTGGATTGTAAGTGATCCACGATGGAGGAATTTAGTTGGGGTTGGTTTTAAAGGTGAGATGACATTTGCTTTGGGAGAAGTTGCTGGAATAAACGCTGGGGTGTTGGCAAATATCAACGATAAATTCAGTTATTTTCGAGTATACATTGGTTTGAGCCTTGGTAAATTGAATTGAATTGCGAAGCCACATTTTCATTCTTTATTCAGAATCTAGTATTGATAATTCTATCACTTCATTTAGAGAATTGGAATAGGGCAGCGTTATACTCTCAGCAGGAAATATAGAATGGTGAACAATTGTGTTAAGATAGAATCGAGACGAATCAAGTAACTTGACTGATCCAAAACTACCTCAAAGAATCCAATTTATCATCCCAGAATTTGTCATAGAATGCCAGCCAGTCTTTCACCTCTTTCAAGGCTACAGGTTTTCCAGAGATCAACTTCTCACGACCTTTTGTTTTGGAAAAGAAAAATCCGCTTGCATTTGCAAGCGGATTCCTATATCGAATGATCTATTTAAAGTCTTGGTCTACCACTGAAGTTCAGCAACAATGAAATATTGTGGAATCTCAAATCACTGATTGAAGATGATTCGCTCAAGTTAACAAGGCCAATTGAATACCTCAACTCTGGTGCGACACGAATTTTTCGTCCTAAGGGAACGTCCCATCCAACACCTAAATCGAGCGCAACATCTTGTCGAGTAGGAAGGGTAGTGGCACTATTATTCCCGAGTGGTACATTTACATTCGGTCCTGCAACGAAATATGGACTAAAACCCTTCTTTTTCGTTTTTACCTTGAGGTGAGCAATGAATTCAAGATCTACAGGATTGATTCTCAATTCCTCCGATCCATTCCAAAAAGTCGACGTATTGAAAGAAAGTTCTGCTTTCGGGTCAATAGAAATACGTTCTGAAAGCGCTAAACTGCTGATTAAACCAAATCGGAAACCTAATCCGTTTTGAACATAACTTCCATTGGAATTATCCTGAAGAAGAACATTGGCTTGATTCACTCCGAAGTTGAATCCCTTTGTGAAACGTTTTTTTCCTAAGTTCTGGGCGCTCGCCATTCCTGCTAGGAGGAAAGCTGCAATTATCAAACTAACTCTTTTCATACTGATCGATTTTAAGGTGAAGTATTGCTATTTCATAGTGCTTTTTTAATGAAACGTTACGTTTTGTGATGTGTTCTTTGCAAGAGTTGTACCAAAGTATTAGAATAGGTGAAGACTTTTTCTGTTCTCTTTTTTTTCGAGCATTACTCGTGAGAGGGGATGTCGTAATCAGATGATTATAAGTTATTTATGTTTGCTGTCTTCTGCTCGTATTCCTCACGTAATTAATGATTTGAGGATGGGCTACTTGTATTTCGCGCAACTTGCGATATGAATCGACCGTCTTTTGAGTGTAAACCTAAATAATCAAAAAATGAAAAAAGACACGTTAAAAGCGCTTTTCGAAAACGAAAATGTGACAAAGTTAGAGTCGATGCATCTCGTAATCGGAGGTGCTACTACTGGCGGTGGTCAAGCTAATGGAAGCGGAACCAAGCAAGATTGTCTTACTAATGGTGGATGTACTTCAGGAGATGTCGGATGCTGTGATAATGACACATCGAAACGCGCCGATTTCTACGATCAACCATGTGGAGAAGTTCCAGGAGGTGGTACGGTTGACTAATCAGTTATTAACTCGGATTGAAAGGCATTTTTTTAAATGTCTTTCTTCTTATTTCGAATTTCTTAAATGAAAAAGCACGTAATTATTGCAAGCAGTAGTTTTGAAAATTCCACCGATAGAGTGATGGAATGGATCGACTATTATGGTGGGAAACCGACTCGGATAAATGCACTGGATGATTTTTTTTATGGCGAATTTTCCTTGTCGTTCGAAAAGAAGAAAGATCCTGTTTCGATTTGGTTTAGGAGAACAGACAGACAGGGAGAAATTCCTAAAGTCGACGAGAAACATGTACACAAAAGTCAAACCTTTAAGAAAGGTAGAGTAAAAAACGTAGTCAAGTCCTTGGAGCTCGAGATGAAACAGGATAATGCTTCTTTAGCCTATCATTTTTGGAAGTCATTTGATGTTACACAATCGGTTGGATCTCTTGCTAATTCAGTTCCTGATAAGCTTGGTCAATTGCGAGTCGCAATTAGTTTAGGAATTGATGTTCCATCTACCACTATAACAAACAGTAGAAGAGAACTGCTTAAATTCTACAGCCAGCACGCGAATGGAATAATCAATAAGAGCATAGGCGACAGTTTTATGGTTACTTATGAAGAGACAACATACAGTATGTTTACGGAAGAAGTTCCCCTCGAAATGATAAATGATTTGCCAGAAGTATTCTGTAGGTCATTATTCCAAGAAAAATTAGATAAGGAGTTCGAAGTGCGATCTTTCTTCCTGAAAGGGGAGTTTTACTCAATGGCGATTTTTTCTCAAAAAGATACCCAAACAACTGTTGACTTTAGAAGGTACAACGTAGACGTTCCAAACCGCATATCGCGATGTCTATTACCAGAAGAGCTCGAAGAAAAAACGAGAAAATTGATGGAACGTCTAAAATTAGACACTGGATCCATTGATTTTGTGAAAACAAAAGACGGTAGATGGGTATACCTAGAGGTGAATCCAGTTGGACAATTTGGGATGGTTTCTCAACCATGTAATTATCAATTGGAACGAAAAATAGCCGAAAAACTACTATAAATGAAAGAGAAAAAATTAGAGATTATCAAAAAGGAGTACATTCATAATTATCCACTAAATTACTCGCGTTTCAAGCCATTGAGCGGGACACAGCGCGTGAAGAAATATAAACTGAATTATGATGAATCTACCTTCCATCAGACCGATACATCCATGCTCGGCGTGTTTTATAAACCCTCAGCGATAGTATTCCATGACTTTAAATCCGAATAATTACATCCGTTTTTTCGGGGGAGTTGAGTTGGTAAAAGGTGTGACTTCTTCGCTAATCTATGATCTTCACAGAGAGGGATTGTACCAAATTCCCACACTGCTCTATGATGTTTTCGTCGAATTCAAAGACAAAACGATTCAAGAGGTTAAAACCACTTTCAACCATGAATATGATGAAGGAATAGATTTGTACCTGAATAAATTCTTGGAACTTGAGTTAATATTTGAGACGGACGAAAAAGACGCCTTTCCTCCCAATGACTATAACGACTGGGACTATCCTTTGAGGATCACAAATGCCATTTTAGAAATTCCCAAACATGATTCGTACGATCTTCACGAAGTTTTGTATCAACTAGATCAATTGGGATGCGCTCAGCTTCAATTACGCTTGATAGAACAGGATAATTATTCCTTTTCCTACTTTGAGAATGTGGTGGAAAGCTTAAAAAAGAGCAGGATAAAAATCATTGAATTATTCCTGCCAGAATCACTTTTTGTCGATCGGAAGAAACTGATTCTTTTTTTCAATGTAAACCTCAGACTATCAAGAGTGTTGTTCCATTCAGCTCCCGAAAATAAGGTGATGGAAAATGAAAACCCGCTATCAAAAGGAAGAGTGGTCTTCCTGAAAGAACAACTAAACTATGGTCAATCTGATGTTGTTACTGATAATACGATGTTCTACAATATCCAATTCTTTGCAGAGGCAATTGGCCATAACGTAGCGCTCAATCGTAAGTTGTGTGTTAACAAAGACGGACTCGTAATGAACTATCTTTCTCACTCACAGGTCTATGGGCACGTTAACGATGTCAGCTTGGAAACAGTGATCAGCAGCGATCAGTTTAGAGAGAAGTGGTTTATTTCCAATGATCACATCGAAAAGTGCAAAGACTGTCAATATCGGTACGCTTGTTTTTTTAATTCTGATATTGAAAAAAGGAATGATCAATTTTTTAAAACCGAAAACTGTGGATTTGATCCGTACGCTGATAAATGGTTGGCAGGGACATGAAGCGAAACAACGAAAAGTGGGACATGGACTGATTCAAGCGGATTCAGATGATCTGATAAGGAAGTTAAATTCTGATACGTATCACGTGATTAACTGTTAGGTTCGCTTGACTCCAAAAGTTCACCATTTTCAAAGAGGATATGACAGGTGTTTCCGCGATTGCTGAAATCCAGTTTGAAGTCCGATGAATGTGCTTCATCTCCTGTCGGGTACCAATCTTTAAGGTTCTTATTGACAATAATGAATAGTCCATGATCATCACCAATAGCTAAAAAACGCTCAACATCTCCACTAAAATGTTCGACACCACTCAGGGCTTTTAGTTGTTTAAATATGGGCTCAATGTCGAGTATAGATATTCCGATTTCAGAAATACACAGCAGTTGACTGGAGTCAAAGGGAAGGGCAGACTCATTCTGTAGGTTTCTCCTCGAAATGAATTCAACAATATTATTGTCGGGGTCGTAAAAATACACTGCTTTGGCGTTCCAGGAATTAAAATCATGGATCTCGGTTTCCTCTAGACTTAGAATGTTTACCCGTTCTTTCAACCAGGCTAATGCTTCAAATTCTTTGTTGGACGGAATGTTAATCGCAAAATGATAAGGTGTTGCCTCATCGCGTGATTCAAAAGTAAGAATGGAACTGCCCATTTGAAATGAAGCGCGTTCTTTGGATTGTTCGGTAAGGATTAGCTTCAAGATTGATGAGTAAAACTCGACTTGTTTCTCTAGTTGACTCGTATAGATGGTTAATTCATTGATTCGCATGATTTCTTGTTTTAAGCATCGTAAAAATTGCGTTCTTCAATCTCCTCGGTAAGATACTGCACAAATTCAGACTCGTTTCCATCTTCATGGATAAAATAATCATGGATGTTAGATTTAACCTTAGTATTTGCGCGTTCAACGTACATTCTTTCTGAGCAGAGATGGATGTTTTTTGATTTACCCAACTATCGGAAAGAACTAGGTATAGTTTTTAGTAATGTTAATAATAATTAAATCAATTTAATTTATAGTTATTTTCTCAGCTATCCTTAATCCTCACACACAGAATGATTAATTTAAGGAAAAATAAAAACCTTAAGTATGAACGAAATAGACCTACCCATTGGTCCAATTATTCTAGGAATCGTTGGATT
>JBGCDF010000027.1:0-16852 GCA_045105095.1 Crocinitomicaceae bacterium
CCTGTTTATTTTAAGGATGATATCCCTTACATGGTGGAAGATGATCAATTGCCGATTACACTTCCAGATGTAGACAAATACTTACCAACTGAAGCTGGTGAGCCACCACTCGCACGAGCAACCAAAGAAGCTTGGGGAGAACCATTCCCAGTATATTTCAAAAATGATATTCCCCACTTGGTAGAGGATGACCGACTGCCAGTGACACTTCCAGAAGTAGATAAATATTTGCCCACTGCAGAAGGTGAACCACCATTAGCAAGAGCTACTGACGAGGCGTGGGGTGACCAACTTCAGGGAGATCGCATGGATTATAATACAATGCCAGGATGGGCAGGAAGTTCATGGTATTTCTTGCGTTACATGGACCCGAATAACGACACGGAATTCGTTTCGAAGGAAGCCGTAGCATACTGGGATAACGTAGACCTGTACATCGGGGGATCTGAACACGCAACAGGGCACTTGTTGTATGTACGTTTCTGGACGAAGTTCTTGCACGATATGGGATTCATTCCCTTCGATGAGCCCTTCAAAAAGATGATCAATCAAGGGATGATTTTGGGGAGAAGTAGTTTTGTTTACCGAAAAGAGAACTCAAATGAATTCGTTACGTTTTCGAAAAGAAAAGACGTTAAAACAACGCCTATTCACGTCGATATCTCATTTGTAGAAAACGATGTGCTCGATATCGAAGCCTTCAAAAAGTGTCGTCCTGAATACGCCGATGCCGAGTTCATTTTTGAAGATGACGGAACGTATGTTTGCGGACACGAAGTAGAAAAAATGTCCAAGTCGAAATACAATGTTCAAACACCCGATTACCTTGTTGAGAAATTCGGAGCCGATACGCTTCGCATGTACGAAATGTTCCTTGGGCCGCTCGAACAGAGCAAACCATGGGATACACAAGGCATCAATGGAGTGCACAACTTCTTGCGCAAGGTGTGGAAATTGGTGAACGACCGAGAAGGAAACGTCATTGTCACTGAAGGTGAACCAACTAAGGAGGCGCTGAAAACATTGCACAAAACGATCAAAAAGGTGGGTGATGATTTGGAACGCTTCTCATTCAATACGGGAGTTTCGAACTTTATGATTTGTGTTAACGAGTTGACAGAGCAAAAATGCCATAACAAATCGATCATTGAGGAACTTGTTGTGTTGCTTTCATCCTATGCGCCGCACATTTGTGAGGAATTGTGGGTGAAGTTGGGCAATGAGCCAGGAACGGTTGGAAAGCAGGCTTTCCCAAGTTTTAATCCAGATCACTTGATTGAAGCCAATCACAAGTATCCTGTGTCGTTTAATGGAAAGATGCGTTTCATGCTAGAATTACCAACGAACTTATCGAAAGAAGAAATCGAAAAGGAAGTTTTAGCACACGAGAATGCTCAGAAATGGTTAGACGGAAATGACCCGAAGAAGGTAATTGTTGTGCCGGGAAGAATTGTGAATATTGTTGTTTAATAACAACAGTATCATCACAATACCTCATCTATGAATTAGTCTTCTGTCTCTTTCCACCAGGATGGAGTACCAAAGGGCTGAGAACCGCCTGAACCTGTACCCTTATCTAAGGGAGTATCAACGTCGTTCCACCATGAAGGAACATCCACATTTTTCTGATCCTGAACGGCACTGCCGGTTTCATCCCACCAAGACGGAGTCTCCATTATCTGATGATGTTTGAAAATCTCTTGCTCAATGTTTTCCAGTGAGAAGGTGAAAGGTGTATCCTCTTCACCACCAGTCATGATAATATCGGCACTTCCAATACCTGTTAGATCGAACTGAACCTCCGTCTCGCCTATGAGGGAAGTGTCAATCTCTTCTCTCTCTTTCGCTTCTGGAATAACGCTGATTGCAATCGTATCCGAAAATCGAAACAATGCTTTCTCACCCGGATAGAGATACTCACGTGTTGATAATAATCGTCCATTTCGAAAACAATGCACATGATAGCTCCCATCACGCAAAGCGTTCAATACACCGAATTCACTTGGATTGTAGGTCATCTTATCTAACAGCTCTAGTTGAGGTCCCAGTGTGCCCGGCTTAATCTCTAAAATCCTTCCTTCTAAAGCCTGAACAGGTGCGGTGTAATTCCCTAGGGTATCATCTAACAAGACCTCCAAGGTTGAAGCAAAAGAAAAAGACTGAGTTTCATCGATTCCACACTTTTCTATGACTTTCCACGCAATTGGCATTTCATCATAGCTCATCGATGCCTCGTTGGGTTGATAAATAACAATGTTTGGATGATTCCCCTCCTTGGAGCGGTTAATGAAATTAAGTTTTGTCTCTCCCATACTGCGAAATGTGATTCTCGATTGGTTTATCCCTCTAAAATAGTTGAAATCTCTAAAATGCAATTAGACTAGACCTTCGAAATTTGTATCTTTTACATGCTAAGACACTTATATCGGTGTCAAACCATACTTTATGAAATCATTGATTACTTTTCTTCTCGTATTGAGTGTTGGAACACTCACCGCTCAAATCAAAAAAGCACCACTAAATGTCCTTGTCACGAATAAGGCTGGTGTACCCATTCCAAATGATAAAATCACCTTTATTGGAAAAAAATCCAAACTGGAAATTGTAGGAATTACGAACGCCAAAGGACATTTCAAGGTACTTGTCCCAGGTGGTGATGAATATGCTATCAAGGTAGAAGTAATTGGAGAACAAATTGACTATACCAGCTTTGTTGTTCCGACTCCACCACCAGGAGTAGAATTCAGAACCCGTACGATGGAAATCCGCTATGAAATTCCCAGCTCGGTTGTTCTTGACGATTTGCATTTTGCAAGCGGTCAACATACCATCGAAGAAGAAAGTTTCCCAGTATTGGATCAACTTGCGGAGTACCTCATCCGAAAGAAGACAACCAAAATCAGAGTAGAAGGACACACAGACAGTGATGGTTCACAATCATCCAACAAAATTCTGTCTGAGAACCGCGCTCAAGCAGTAAAATCGTATCTTTTAGACAAGGGAGTTCCAACTGGACTCATTGAAGCAAAAGGATTGGGAGAAGAAAAACCCTTAGAGGACAATTCCACAGCCGAAGGAAAAGCGAAGAATCGCAGAACAGAAATTCACCTGGTGGAGCACTAGCAACGATTTTACGTTGAATTTGGCATAGGCTTTGCTTTATGAGGGTAACTGACCATCGTTTTGGTCATCAAATGAAAATAGTACGACCATGAAAAAGTATATATATCTAGCAGGGTTCATTGGAGCAACATTCGCTCTAACCAGTTCTTCAAGTGTAACGTATCCATCAGTTACGAATACAGCATTTAAGCAAGGTGAAAAGTTGCGCTACCGCGTGACGTACGGATTTATGGATGCAGGTGAAGCAGTAATTGAGGTAAAATCTACCAGTAAAAAAGGTGGAGGACGATCATTGCATCACGTAGTCGGAACAGGAAAAACACTCGGTGGGTTCAATTCTTTCTATAAAGTGCATGATGTGTACGAAAGCTACGTTGATAAAAAATCGATTATGCCATGGTTCTTCGACCGCGATGTGAATGAGGGTGGATATGAAATCAAGCAGAATTACGTCTTCAAGCAAAATCTGAAAAAGGTAAGCGACGGGAAGAAAGAATACGCAATCAAGTTAGGAACGCAGGATATGATTTCGTCTTTCTATCGTGCCAGAACGTTGAACTTCAACAAACTGACAAAAGGAAAGACCTTCTCATTTAAATGTTTCATGGATGGCGAGAATTATACCCTCAAAATCAAATATGTGGGTGACGAAATCATCAAAATTCGAAAAGGAAAATTCAAGTGTCACAAGTTCGTTCCAGTTGTTCAAACGGGTCGTTACTTCAAAAAAGAAGATGATGTTGAGTTCTGGGTAACAGCAGATAAAAATAGAATTCCGGTATTGGTGAAGGCTAAAATCCCTGTGGGAACCGTAAAACTTCACCTTGTGGAATGGAGTGGATTAAGAAATTCGCTTACCAGTAAGCAGGCGAAATAAGATTCGAAACAATCGAGATAATCGAGATAATCGAGATAATCGAAGGGAAGATCTTCCGATAACAATCGGAATGGTCTTCCTTTTTTTGTTGATAGAAATCGAAATGCTATTTATTCAATGACTTACATCTGAACTACCTTTAAAAACAAACTGTAATAAACCCGCAATCCATTTCTAAGTCATTCTGTTAGAATTTCTGGCTAAGCGTGAAAAAGAACCCATAAAAGCCGAAATTTCAACGCTAATTGCAAAAAAATGTTAGTTTTAGTCAATCAAATTAATTTAACTATGAAAAAAGGATTTTTATTAGGAGTATTACTCCTAGGTGCTGGAGCGGTAAGTGCTCAAGGACTTTACGCTAGTTTCCAAGCTGGATATGGAATGGCTACATCAACTGACGTACTTGGGACAACAACCGTAGTTACTGTAACGGGCGATCAAACAGAAACGAATATTTACGGAACACTTGGAGCTGGGACGGCAT
The DNA here is from genome assembly GCA_045105095.1 of Crocinitomicaceae bacterium. Taxonomy (GTDB): domain Bacteria; phylum Bacteroidota; class Bacteroidia; order Flavobacteriales_D; family Crocinitomicaceae; genus UBA4466. Next base: position 4,485 of record JBGCDF010000027.1, read on the forward strand.
TCGGATTGAACTTAGGATACAATTTTTCAGAGCACTTTGGAGCTGAGCTTGGAGTGAATTATTTCCTTGGATCATCAGTTTCGGTAACAGAAGTAACTGTTCCAACTGGAGAGGTTAGCGCTAATGCTCAATCTTCTCAAGTACGTTTAACACCAATGTTGGTTGTTACTACAGGAGGAGATTTCGCTGTTTACGGTAAAGGTGGACTTGTTCTTCCAGTTTCTGGAGCGACTACACTCGACGTTACTAATACAACGAACCCATTAATTGGTACAGTAGAACAAAGCTTCGAAACGAAAGGATCTATTTCTCTTGGTTTCCAAGGAGCTGCTGGTGTAAACTACAAGCTTTCAGACAACCTTTCATTGTTCGGTGAGCTTTCAGCAGTGAACTTACGCATCAAAGCGGCTACACGTTCTATGACTAAGAATTCTGTAGGAGGAACGGATGTTTTGGAATCAATGGATACTTACGACAAAGAAACAACGTATGTTGATGAGTTGGGGTCAAGCTCAAACAATTCAGCGTACAATCTTACAACTGTTGATGAAAACAGTGCAATGGAAGATTTGGCGACAAAGACAAACTTCAGTGCATTGTTCATTAATATTGGAGTTACTTACAGCTTGTAAGAAAATTTACAATTTTTTGAAAGGTCATTGCCCTCGGGTAATGGCCTTTTTTTTGTTTTCCATGGTTTAAAGAGCAGGTATTTATACCTAAGTAAAACGATCAGGAATGTGTAGCTTTGTAAAAACTAAATCTTTATGAAGACAAACTTTCTCACAAGCTTAGGGTTCTCCATGCTGGCATTTATGTCAATTGGACAAACCAGAAGCACTGGGGTAAACGCATACTCAATCAATGAAGTATCACCCCAACAACACGCTTACCAACAGTACAATACACCTCGGACTGAATCTGCTCGTACTCCAAACACCTTCGTTAATCGTGCTCCATGCATCGACACACTGCTATTCGAAGATTTCCAATCAGAGACCATCTCTGGATCATGGATCAATCTCGATTTAGATATGAATGCAGATGCAAACGGACGTCCGCAAGACTGGTATATCTCTTTCGAGCCGCAATCAACGCTCCCCAACGACACAAACTGGGTAGCAACATCATCTTCATGGTTTACTCCATTTGGAACAGCAAACAACGTACTCATTCTGGATGCCGTTCAACCGTGTGCCAGTACCATTTTACGATGGGATTCTGCGCCTTTTGAAGGACTCGCCTTCATGGATGGTTACGAAGTAAGAATTTCCACAACAGGAACAAACATTGCTGATTTCACCACGACCCTTTTCACTGCAGCCGAAAGTGTAAACGGAACAACAACACCAAGTGCGGGAACAGTTCATTCTTCATTTAATGGGAATAATGGAACTCTTCAAACCTGGGAAGTAAGTTTAGGAGCATACGACAATCAGACGGTTTATATCGCCTTTTTCCACGATTCGAATGACGATAACTTAATTCAAATCGACAACATTTTCATGGGGCTTAACACTGATTTCGACATGGAAGTGGCTGACTTCAGCACTGAGCCTTACTATTCTACGCCGCTACCGCATGTTACGCCACGCACATTTAGTACAGATGTCACGTTGGCAAACGGTGCACCCGTTACTACTCCAACTGCGGACGTAACACTTTTCCAAGGTGCAACGAGTGTGTTTACAAACGCTCCGAATGCTACAATTCTGAACGCGGGTGATACCGTTACATTAACGACTTCAGCGTACACACCATTGGCAATTGATACCTATCAAGCGTTTACAAACGTTTCTGCTGTCGAAACAGATCCAAACTTCCTCAATAACATTGACTCCTTGATGTTCGTTGTAAGTGATTCTGTTTATGCAACCGCGGACACGACAATTGATGGCGCACTTAGTATTGGAGCGGGAAATTCAGGAATCCTTGGGAATCAATATAATGTGCTTGTTGCAGATGATCTAACAAGTATCACTTTCACCTTGACAGCACCAACAGTAGGAGATACTGTCGTAGGAGTGGTGTATAACATGAGCGGTGCTACACCAAATCAGCTAATTGCAGCTACAGACACATTGATTATAACGTCAGCTAATACAGCAGCATACACATTACCTATCATTGGAGGAGCTCTTTCATTGACTCCAGGAAATTACTTTGTTGGTATTCAAGAAGGTATTTCTGCGGGTGTGACACTTGCTACCAATAACGATTACTTCGTAGAAGATTTGTCTTGGGTATTCTTTAACGGAAACTGGGGAAATAACGAAGATTTTGGGTTCCAAAGTACTTTTCTCCTTAATGCGAATTTCGCATGTCCAACTGTTGTACCAGCCTATACGGAGTCTTCAACTCAACTGACTGTCGACTTTACTGACGCTTCTGTAGGCGCCAATAGCTGGCTTTGGGACTTTGGTGATGGAAACACTTCGACTCAACAAAACCCTACGCATACTTATGCCGCAGACGGGACATATACGGTTTGTTTAACGACGATAGGCTCATGTGACGCTGATTCTGTATGTTCATCTGTTACTGTAACGAGTTGTGCGAATCCAACAGCTGACTTCACTGAAAGTATTAACGTTGGTGTTGTTGATTTCACAAATACTTCATCTACTTCAGGAACACCTACTTACTCATGGGATTTCGGAGATGGACAATCCTCAACAGTAGAAAATCCAACGAATACATACGCTGCGAATGGAACGTACACGGTTTGTTTGACTGTGAGCGACTCTTGTGGAGTTGACACACTTTGCAATACTGTGGACGTAAGCACAATTGGAATTGATGAAAACAACTTGATTGATCAGTTGTCTATCTACCCTGTTCCTGTTCAAGAAATCATGACGATTTCAAACTTGACTTCAGGTGAAGATTTCAAATTGGAATTACTGAACAACCTTGGACAAATTGTGAAGGTGGTTCGATCAGAAGGATTGGAAACGGTTCAATTGGATCTATCAACTATTGTCGATGGATATTACCATGTGCGAATTTCCAATTCAACGATCGTTGGAACGCGTGCAGTGTTGATTAAACACTAAAAAACATACTTAATTGTAAAGGTCATTGCCCTCGGGTGATGACCTTTTTTGTTGTGGAGTCATTGAGTAAACGTATCATTTTCTTAAGTGATGCGTCCCTCATTTCTGGTGAAAGCTATTCACGTGGTCACTTAGAAGTGTATACTGCCAACACTATTTGTTAGACTCTTCCACAATTTTACTGTTAAATATGAGTTACTTTGAATGAAATCAAACCTTTCACTTATGTATCAACTTCCATTCTTAATGCGAACATTTTTCATCTCTTCGATGATCATGACGCTCCTTTTTTCATGTAAGAAAGAAGAGATAAGCCCTAATTCACCCCAGAATCCAACAACAACGGCATCGAACGCGCTCTATTCGGGCATTACCATTTCTACCTCTATTGGAGGAGAAGTAAGTGATGAGTTTGGAGCTCCTGTTCCAAATGCCCTTGTTACTGTAGGTTCCGAGCAAGTGTATACGAACGACCTGGGCTTTTTCCTATTCGACAATATCACAGTTGATCAAAATCGTGCTTTTGTAAAGGTGGAAAAGAACGGATATTTTCTTGGAGCAAAATCCATTAAGCCCAGCAGTAGTGCAGTATCCTACGTGAACATGCAACTCATTTCGCAAGTTCTTTCAGGCGTAGTTGACAATAGTCAAGGTGGTGTTATTTCTGTTTCAGGAGGGCCGAGTCTTTCCTTCGAAGCAGGAGATATCAGCAAAGAAAATGGTGATCCATACAACGGTTCAGTATCAGTTTATGCGAAATACCTTGATCCAACGGCTCCAAATATTGGCGAAATCATGCCGGGAGATTTGGACGCAATAGACGCAAACGGTGATGCCGTGGCGCTTGTTACCTATGGAATGATCGTTGTAGAACTTGTTGGTTCTAGCGGAGAACAACTAAATGTAGCAAACGGAGAGCAAGTTGAACTAACAATGCCGGTTCAAGCTGTACAATCGTCCTCGGCCCCTGCGTCCATTCCACTCTGGCACTTTGATGAAACACTGGGAAACTGGGTAGAAGAAGGAACAGCCACTTTACAAGGTAATTCATACGTCGGACAGGTAAGTCACTTCTCTTTTTGGAATTGTGATGTTCCTTTCCCCATTGTAAACCTTGAATTACGTGTTCACTGCAACAATGTGCCTATTGCAAATGTCGAGGCTCGATTGGAATCACCTACTGGATTCTACTATGGGACATCCTATACGAATGGAGATGGCATTATCGATGAAGCCATTCCAGCGGGTTTACCCCTTGTACTCAAGATTTTTGATGGTTGCGGTAACCTCGTTCACCAAGAGAACTTAGGCACACCTACTGCAGACGTTGATCTTGGCGATATTGAGCTTTGCAGCTCTGCGAGCGCAGTCACGGCGGTACTCAAAGATTGCAATGACACTCCTATTTCCAACGGTTTACTAAGTATTCAAATTGGTTCCAATAGTATTCCATTCTTTACTGATGCCAATGGCTCCGTTAACTCACTTGTTTTTACCTGCTTAAGCGATAGTGTTTTAGTCTCTGGTTTTGACCTTACACAAGGCTTACAGAGTACACCACAGTGGGTGCAGGTTAGCCCCACTATGAATCTTGGAAACATTATTGTGTGTGATCAGGTTCAGGAATACATTGAATATACACTCGACGGGACAACCTTCTTGATCAACGATCTTGGTCTAAATGAAGTATGGGCGCAAACTGACTTTCTCGCTCCTCCAGGATCCACAGGTGGGCATATCGGAATAAGATCGGGTATTAATAATACTGGTCCTCTGACCTTCTCAATTTGGACAGAACACTTAGGAATAGGTACCTATCTGAATTCATTGGTTCCAGGAGTAACCAACGGTGTTGGGTTCAATATCAATGGAATTCTCGGGCCTCCCGATGTTCTAACCGTTGTATACACTGAATACGGTGCCGTTGCTGGTGATTACTACGCGGCTACTTTTCAAGGGAACTTTACCGATACCAACGGTACTAGTCATACCTTATCCGGTTCATTCCGCGCGAAAAGAGACAATTAATCTTAGTAGATTCAACTTTTTCAAAGGTCATTGCCAGAGGGTGATGGCCTTTTTTGATTACTAATATCGAATGACCTTACCGCCTTCTAACGGACGTTTCGCCTCTTTCCAGTTCGGAAGTGAATCGGTTTCGATGGTGATCGTACGGATTTCCTTCGCTAGATCTTTGCTCAATTTCATAGATGCTAGATGCGCACCACTTTGTGCGAACTCCTTCATTTCTTCCTCATTGTTCCATAAAGTCATGGTGTAATGCCTCGTCCAAATACCCTGCTTCTTGAATTTTTGACATTGAGTTGTCTTCAATTGGCGGACGATTTTCAGTGCACTTCGTGAAAGCGCAAACAACGTTAATGGGCCCTTGAGTTCGATAGACGTGATCGTCGCAAGTATATCAGTGAGATTTTAAAGGTGTTGAACGGACCTCAATATCGAAAAAAGAATAATTAACTCGAAATATTTGATTTGCAGCAAAGTATAGAATGACTCCGAAAAGTAATGTTCCTAACGCAACAACTCCAATTTTCAATCGTCTCGGCATTATCTTCCTGGCGTAAACGTTCCTGAACCACCTGTACTTCCCTCAATGACTTGCATTCCTTCTGAAAATTTCATTTCCTTCAGAACATCGCCGCGTTTGCCGTAAATGATATACTTGCCATGTCTCAAACCATTCTTGTACTGAACTTCCTGCATCAATTTTCCACGTCTACTGTACGTTTTCATGGTTCCATCAAGCTTTCCGTTCTTGTATTGACTGAGCACAGCAGGTGTTTTTCCTCCAGGATGGAACGCGATCCACTCACCGTGTTTCTCTCCCTCTTTGTACTCCCCTTCTTCCGTCAAACGGTAATCTTTTCCTGAATAAGATTGTGCTTCGCCATGCATTTTGCTTTCGTACACAATGCGGTCTTTCATCAATCCATAGTCTACTTTGGATTTCTTTTTAAAGAGTTTGTAGTTGAGAATATCTTTCACTTTTCCGTTGTCAAAGTACTCGATCCACTCCCCTACTTTCATGTCATCCTGATACTTCCCTACCAGTTTTTCTTTTCCTTTTGGGGTATACGACATCCATTCTCCATGTAAATGACCCGCCTTAAAGCTTGTTTGATTTTTTAGGTCACCTGACTCCCAATAGTTCGACCATTGACCACTTTCTTTTCCATCAACGTAGTCTCCTTCCATGAGTAAAGTACCATTCTCGTACCATGTCTTCCATGCGCCATTCTGAACATCGTTGGCAAAGGTTCCCTCCTTGAACTTGTTCCCGTCTTTGTAGAAATACGTCCATTGTCCGGTTCTTATGCCTTTATCAAACTTTGCGTAATAGGAAACCTCGCCAGTCGGATGCCAGAACGTCCAACTTCCATTTTGTTCTCCCTTGACAAAGTTCCCTTGCATATCGCGCGTTCCTTTGTTTGTGAACCAGGTCCACTCACCATCCTTTTCCCCGTTTTTGTATTGTCCAGATACATTTACTTCTCCGTTATCATAGAAATATTCGTAGGGGCCATTCAGTATTCCGTTTTTGTAATTGCTGACCTTTTCTTTGTCGCCAGTGTAATAGAAAAATTCCCATTCTCCGTCTTTTTCTCCGTCTTTGAAGTTTCCTTTCAAGGTCATGTATCCGTAGATGCTGAATTCTTCAAATGGACCATCTTTTAGGCCATCTTTGTAATTGTACCACTCTTTAACTGATCCAGTCGAATAGTACGTGACCAATTCTCCGTTACCATCTTGTACGATTTGTGTATGAAGTGAATCTGGTAGGTAAAACTCCCACACATAGTTATCCGGTCCTTTTGATTCCTCTACCATTTTCAGGCGACCATCAACGTAATAATACCTCCATTCACCCGAAGGTTCATTCTTCATGTAATTCCCTTCAGCTTTCAGCTTTCCCGTTTCATACCACTCACGGTATACACTATCTTGGCTGTTCCATTTAAAGTAACCTTCCTGTCGTTTTTTTCCATTTGGATAGTACAGCGTCACTTCTCCATTCAAAGCATCTCGGTTGTAATAGCGAACCTCTTCTATTTCTCCCAATCGATCGAAATAGGTCCACTTTCCATGTTTTTCGGTAGTTTCTCCCAACTCGTCAACGTAATACTTCCCACGCGATTGAATTTGCGTACGATTGAAGTCCCAATAGGTACTCTTCATCTTGGTGAGATTCTCTTTTTCAACCTTTTGCGCGTGCGTTGCACCGACCAACATGATCAATAAAAAGCTCAAAAAATACTTAGTCATGAACATTGTTTTTATCTATAACTGAATTTGGGGATGATGTTACTACATTCTCATCATTATTCCTTGAACGACAAAGAATATACCGAATGCGACAAAAACGATTCCAATCAATCGATTGAGTCCGATAAGTAGTCGCTGAGTAACGAGAGGTCTCAGGCGTTTCGCCCCAAGGATTTTTAATATGTCAATTCCGAAGAAGGTAATCAGGATAATTGTCAGATAAAAGAACATCCCCCAACTGCCTGTTCCTCCAGTATCTTCTGCTCCGAACGTCATTACGCCCACCCAATAAAAAATCACCAGGGGGTTCGCGATATTGAGTAAGAAACCTTTCAGTCCTAAGAAGACATAATCTCTCGCTTTTGATGCAGGGATGCTATTCGCGTCAAATTTGCGCTCCTTGACTTTCTTGAAAAAGTTAAATACACCATACGTGATGAATATTACGCCTCCAATCAACCGGAAAATAGACGTATCGCTACCTCCTTCAGATAATTCCTTTACTTCATTAAAAAAGACGTAGGCGATAAGAATGTAAACGAGATCACTGATGAGTACTCCGAAATCCATCCAAAGAGCTGCTCTGACACCTTTTCTGATACTCGTCTCAAGAAGGACGAAAAACACAGGACCAATCATTATACTGAGTATAAATCCAGTCACTAAGCCTTTCAGTAATAAATCCATAAGTATCCTTAACCCGAGTTAGATCGATTGCTAACAAAAATACCATTTCATTTGTCATTTCAGGTCATAGTCGAGAACTTTAATTTGTCGCCTTTTTAGGTAGGCCATTTTTGACGTAGCATTTCAAAAAAATCATCAATGTTTTTAAGGGAAGCGATTGTTTTTTCCATAAGATGTGTACATTTGCATCGTGATGCTTGGCATAGTAATCACATAAATAGTACATGAGGAATGAAACTGATAGAAGCAAATAAGAAGTTAGATAGCATTATTGCTAATGTTGAAAAAAAGGGATTGGAAGCTCCAAAATTGGTTGAAGATCTTAAAGAACTGAGAGCATTTGCATTGAGAGAGCAAGACCCTCTAGTGACAAAAGTTTTGCGGTTGAGCTATGAATTCATTACCGAAAACGGGAATTTCGACGTTCAAGCACAGTTTGAAGAGGACGAAGAGGAGAATGAATATCCTATCGAAATTGAAGAAAAAGAGAACCTTTTGTACTTATTGAACCTTCTTAAGAAGGCTGATCACAAAATTAATCGTGAAGAAATTAAAGATTACCGAACAGCCCTGAAGCTAGAGCTGTACTAGGAAATCGAAATATATTGAAGCCGCTAAGAAAATTCTTAGCGGTTTTTTTTGTGTTTATACCCAACCCTAACAAAAGAATGTGCGTCTTAAGGATAAGTATTGGTATTCTGGTTTTATCAATACTTGGTTTTAATTTCCTTGCAGGTACCTGAAAAGAGTTCCGTCCTAGAATTGATTATCTCAAATACTTTGGACTCTTTTCAGGTTTTTTTTATGCCTGAATAATTACTCGATATTTCGAATGAAGTCCGCAGGTTTGATCTTTGAATCTGGAATACTCACTTTCTTAAACAAACGACTTTTCGATTTCTTCACACTATCCCTGGAAATAAAAACCTGATCAGCAATCTCTTGATTGGTTAATCCAAGTTTGATCAATGCCAACATCCTCCGTTCGCTGTTTGTGAAGTCGCCCGAACTGATTTTCTTTAATTCTGAAAAAAAATGTGTGTAAATCAACTCAAATTCGACCATGAATGCCGCCCAGTCTTTCTTAGTGCGCATGGATTCAATTAATTGTTCTGGGTTTTGCTTTTTACTGGCTTCGATTTCTTCTTGTGTATGTTTCAGTTCCGATATCACCTGCTCCGCATCTTTCACCGCTTGATCAGCAGCATCTAATTTTCGCAAAAGTAAGGTTCTAATCTGATCAGCATGCACAAGTTTTCGTTCTTTCGCTTCCAATTTTTGACGGCGCATTTTTAATAGAATAACCCCAAGAACAACGATCAAGATCAACAATACAACCATGAAGAAAATCAAACCCTGCCAAAATTTTCTGGCCTCTTCCTTTCGTTCAATCTCTACGTTTTTCCGTGAAATATCAACACGCAATACCTGATTTTCCTTCTCCTTCAGTTCCGTTTCATACTTTACGATAAGGGTATTGAGGTTTTTCTGCATCTCTACTCCCTCAATGGAATCTTTGGCTTCAGCGGATAACTTCAAATAATCAAGAGCAAGATTTGCAGGGCCGTATCGATCATAATATTCGTAAAAAGCTGTCCAAACTTCGGAGCGCACTTCCAGAGTATTGACCTGCTCCATCCACTTTTTTGCTTCATTTACAGACTGAAAACTCTCTTTCTGTTTACCGTTTTTTGCTAAAACCCTAGCCAACCGACAATGTGCCATACAGAGACCACGAGCGTTCTGAATCTTCTCCAACACGGGAATCGACCTTTCCATGTATACCTTTGCGCTATCCAGCTCACCTTGATCGAAAAAGCCCTCACCTATCGCTTGAAGAGAAAATCCTAGGATAAGATTATAGTTCAACTGAGCAGAAAGTTGTTCGGCCTTCCGAAAATAGCGTCGGGCATTGGAAAAATCTTCCTGTTCATTAAAATTCACCGCATAGTTATGGTAAGCATGAGCGAGATTTATCCCGGGTGATTGTGCTTCCAGTTTTTTCAGGATATCAACGTAGTAATCACTTGCTTTATCATAATCCCCTTTCAAGGTTAACACATCAGCAATACTCATCTGACAGTTTATCGACCATACGGGATCATCAGGATCCAACTCGTGCGCCTGCTGATAGTAATACAGCGCCGAATCATAGGCCGATATATAGTAATGTATTGATCCTTTCGACAATAAGTTCGTTTGAAGCAAACGCTTGTATTTACCCGAACGAGTTTCCTTTAAGGATACATTTCGTTCGAGTTCGGCATCAACCCTATTTGCCATCATCAACGCAGAATCATAATCTTCTGCGCTAATAAAATTGCTTAACACGATGTTGTACAAATGAGCCCGTGCGATAGGTTCTTTCAGCTCTCCCTTGTCCATTGCATTCAGCAAGCGTTGGTTAGCTCGTGTGAAATTGCCTTCCTTCCAATCGATTAGTGATTCAAGTTTCAGATACGTTCCATATCTCGCTTCATCTTTTTTAGAAAAGTACTTTTGAGCAACACTTCCATCTTCTCGAGCTGCGGAAAACTCATTTAACTTATAATTGAGCATCATGCTATTCAGCCAGTAGTCCGCCTTATCAGATTTCGTCTTGTAGGCTTTTTTTTGCTGTTCTAAATAGGATGCTGCTTTATCGAAATCTACCAAAATCACCTCATGAAACAGTGAATCGTACTCATGAAATCTTGAGTTTTGCGCGGAAGAATGTGTTATCGAAAATACGAAGAGTGCAGTGAGTGAAAAAAGAAGGTAGGCTCTAAACATAGAATTCGTTAATGACATCAAAGCTAGGATATACAATTGAATTTACCGCCTGTATAAAGGCTCATTATCACTTTGAATACAACAATTATGCCTTCTGTATACTTTTTGTCCCCCCACGATTTCACGAAAACCAGTTTGGCGCTCGTAAGTTTGCTGAAATCAAAATCTAATTCAATCATGACAAAAATTTTTACTGTTTCTGCGCTTTTATTCATGGGCGCATTTTTCTCATCTGCTCAAGACTTGCAGGTTTCCAACATCCAATACTCCTATGATTTCCAGACAGCCGTTTTGGATGTTTCTTTCGACATGGAAAACACAGGTACATTCAGCACCTTCGATGGTGTAGTGTGCGAAGTATCCATCATGGACCTTGGTACAACGGAGTACGTTGTGGGATCGGTGATCTCAGACGACTTCGGGTTAAACGGAGGAGATTACGAAAGTCTTGGAGTTTCAAATATGGATTTGGACAACGTCCAAGGATTGGCTACAGGTGATTACTATGTAAAAGTCTGCGTTGATGTCACGAACATCGAAATGGAAGACAACGAGTCAAACAACTGCGGACAAAACACCTCAAGTTTCTCCTTTGAGTCGCTAGTAACGAGCGTCGGGACCATTGAGCCGCTTGGAATCAATGTGCTTTTGCATCCTAATCCAGTGACTTCAAATCAGTTGACTTTCTCTTTCTCGGAAGCCTTGAATCACACATCCAACTTAGTAATTACAGATGCATCTGGAAGAGTTGTACTAACGCACAAAGTACTTGGAACTGATCAAGAAATTGATCTGAACATCAGTGATTTGGAAGCAGGAATCTATTACTATGTTCTTTCAACAAACGAGCACGCGTTAAGCGGAAAATTCGTTCGTAACTAGTGATAGAAATTTAGTGTTGAAGTAAGACGAGACCACTTTCTGATTCCGATAGTTATCACAATTGGGAAGGTGGTCTTTTCTTATTTCTCGATCGAATCTATTTCTTCTACATGTTAGGTTTAGGCTCAATTCGCAAAATTATCCCTACCTTTTTGCAGCTAAAAACTACCACATGAAAAAATCACTATTACTGGCAGCACTCGCTGCACTCTTATTTTCCTCGTGCGAATCAACACCATCTGAAGCTCCTGAAGGCGTTTCAGTAGAGGAGGAAGAATCCGCAGACGCAATTGTTACCAGCTTCGTTTTTATGGGATGTAATCGAATCTGGTGGAAAGACGTTCAACCGAATACTTCTACCGCCAATACAGATGTTCTGAAAAACATTTTCACGCATGTTGCGAACTCAGGTAAACAGACAGATTACTTTTTCTTCTTGGGTGATATCGTGACCGGAGAAGCGACGGACTCCGTTTTAAATTCACAACTGTATTATTGGGATGAGGATTACAACAACGGCGTATTCTCAGATTTCAAAAGTACGGGTATCAAAATGATTCCAGTTCCAGGTAATCATGAAATGCTCAATCAAAATGAAACACCACTTGCGCATACGACCGATACATGGATGAAGTATATGGGCAAATACATGCCCGCAGATCGTGATATCGTCCCAGACAGTCCTGA
>JBGCDF010000028.1:0-14541 GCA_045105095.1 Crocinitomicaceae bacterium
ACGAATTTCAACCAGATATTGTTCATGCACATTACGCTTCGAGCTATGGTTTACTCGGGTCATTCCTCAAACACTCATCGTATTTCATCTCTGTTTGGGGGTCAGACATTTTTGATTTCCCGAATGACTCATTCATCAAAAAAGCCATTATCAAACGAAATTTAAGAAAGGCAAAAGTTATTTGTTCCACTAGTGAAGTGATGGCCCGAGAGGCCAACAAGTACACCAACAAACAGGTGCATGTGGTTCCATTTGGTGTAGATATCGATCGTTTCAAGTCTACGAACAAGGAGGTTGATCCGAATGAACTGGTGTTTGGGATTGTGAAAACACTCGAAGACAAATATGGAATCTCTTTCTTGATTGATGCCTTTGACCTTCTTTCAAAAGGTGATTCGACTAGCAACCATCGATTATTGATTGTTGGAGGCGGATCAAAAGAAAAAGCGCTGAAAGAACAAGTGCATCATCTGGGACTGACCGATCAAGTGGAATTCACTGGTCCTGTTCAACACACCGAAGTCCCATCCTATTTCAATAAAATGGATGTGGTAGTCATCCCCTCCACCTTGGACAGTGAGAGTTTTGGAGTCGCGGCAGTGGAAGCTTCGGCGTGTGAAAAACCTGTGATCGTTTCGAATGTTGGTGGACTTCCTGAAGTGATCATCGAACATAAAACGGGACTGGTTGCCCAACCAAAAAACGCGAACGACCTCTTCGAAAAAATGAAAAGCCTAGTTGAATCGCCGGAGAGCATTTCAGCGTTTGGAAAAGCAGGGAGAGAAAATGTGATTGAAAAATATACATGGTCAGACAACGTTCTAAGTATGATTGAACTCTATCATCAAGAATTGAACAATTAGCACCCTACCTCACACAATGAACGTTCGAACCGAACAAATATCTCGATCATGGCAAGCACTTCTTTTGGTGCTTTTCGTTTTTTGCATACATTCGATTTCCTTTGCTCAGCAGTTTAGTCAAATTGATTCTACCACTCATTTCGATCAGTCGCAGCACGCAGAATGGGAAGGTCAATACGAGTTCATTTCAAATGAAGATTCTTCAGGCTTTCATGTTCCGTACTTATCTGTTCGAGAAAACGCGTCTGTGAAAATTGGTTTCGTTTGGGAAAATATCCCGATTGACGATCGCTCGGAAATCACTTTTTTTATTGACACCCTACAAATTAAACCCGAAGAGAATTCTTTTGAGCTCGATACTGCCGTTTTAACTCTTCCTGCCAGACAAGAAGACTATGGCCTTGTTGCACTCTCATATATTGGCGAAATCATCGCACAGTTAAATGTAAAGACATATTGGTATCACGATGTAGATGTAGTGATCGTTCCATTGGTCAAAACCGCCTTAAACGAGAAAGACATCACTACTTACCTGAATAGTATTTTTGCACAGGCTCAATTGGGCACGCACGTAACAATTGAGCCCGTATTTGAACATGAAGAGATTGATCCCAAAGAATTATTCGTCAATCCCAGTTCAGATTTCGATCATTACACGGATCAAATGCAACAGATACGTGAGCACTACTTTGAGGTCAACTATAACGCGAATAAATCTGTTTATTACGTATTTGTCGTACCAGGCTTTGTGAACGAAAGTATTGAAGGATACTGTGTACTTAACAAGTCGATTTCCTTCGTAAAGAACCACAATTCCGACGCTGATCAGATGCACAGAAACATTGCTCAGCAGTTGGGAGCAAGTGTTGGTGCATTGCGTCGTAGCTGGTTCAATGATGGCCCTGAAAGAGGGACCAGTCAGAACTTAATGGATGTAGGAACAGGAGTTTACTTAACCAAAGATCAATGGGAATCCATTCATAGCAACTGCCAGGCCTTTTCCATGTATGACGATTACGAAGACGTTCGTACGAACGGAGGTTTGATTGCCTACTATTTCTGGGAGGAGAACGGTAAGGGTGAGATCGTTTCGAAGAACGGGAGGTTATTCAGTCGCGTGAAAATGCCGTTCAAGCGAAATCATTATTCCTATCATCAAAATATTACGAGCGTCTTCTTTAAACCCATATTTACGGTTGGATTATTTCGAGTGAACATCACCCATTTCATCGTTGCAATTGCTGTTTTCTTTTTGGTATACTTCGGAAGAAAGCGGTTGTTCCGAAAGATCAAAGATCGATCGCGTTGGCTACGATTTAGTGCAAATGTCCTGATTTTATCTTTCTTTCTATTCTTGGTTTATCAATCCTTTTTCGTGGTTAATCGAGGATACCGTTTGTTTGAAATGAAAAGCGGAGAAATCACAGAAATGAAGGATGCTTCACTCCGCGAGATGCGTTTGGAAATCGCTCGGGGAATTAAACCTGAGGTACTTGCCGAAGATCATCTTGGATCAGAATTATTCATCAAGAAGAAAGGGAAATGGATGCTATCCCGTAGGAAAAACGTTCTCTATTTCAATCAATATGAAAGAGATGGAAACACCTACTTCGCGTATGTGAAAGACTCTGACTCCTTGGTTATCTCCAATAAATCGTATGCTGAAAAAGCAGAAAGTCATTACATCGTCGTTAATTATTTGAACAAAAAAGAAGTCAAGGAGCAACGTGTATTTAATCATTTAGGGGTTGAAATCACTCCGAAAATCTCCCTGCCCAATCGCAGAAAACGCGTTCTACTCTTCGTGAATGGATATCGCCCTACGTCGAACGGTAACTCCTTCGAAGCGACCTTTGACTCTATTATGAAAAAGGGGTTGGAGCATCAGAACTCCAATAATTTGATCTACGACAACGACCGATATAACTATTGGGAAATGTGGAACGAAATCAACAAGCGCTTCGAATCTAAGATTAACCCGGCAGAGACCTTTTATGCTGATGGCCATTTTTCCGTTGAAACTTCCAATCATCGAAGCATCGTAGACTTCACCACTTTGTCTCAAAGCTATCCTAAGCGTTGCAAAAACCCAAAAAATCATATTTGTCAGGATATTGAAGGCGAAATGACTTACCAGCTCTTCAATCTTGAATCAAACAAGGAGGGGTTTGCTGAGCGGAAAAAGAATGGTCGAATTGCGGGTAGAAACTTGTATCAAATGTTGAATGAAATTCCCAATCGATCGGAAGATGACACTCTCTTCATCGTTGCGCACTCAATGGGATATGCCTACTCTTTAGGAATCATTGACGAGCTTCGTGGAAAGATCAACTTTGGAGGATTTTATATCATCGCTCCGGAAAATGCCGAAGCAGGAAAAGTGAATATGTCTGAATGGCAAGAGATTTGGCAATACGGCAGCGACTTTGATGAAAACAAATTCAAATCGCCCTGTCTATTGGATGGAATCGCACCTCAAACGAAAGCAGGCGGATTAAAAGCCAATCACCGCGCGTTTATTCCAGATGAACACTATCGAAAAAAAGGGTTCTTCGATGCGCACTTCGTGGGATACTATACGTGGATTTTCAAGTTAGAAGAAGGTAACGCTGGGTATATCCGACAACGGTAATGGTCTTTTTTTATGCTCACCATCACCTTTTACCTATTTTGAATAGTTAGCGTACAGCGAGCGATTGTTAGATCAAGGTAATCTTAACTCTTTATGATAATATACTCGGTGCGTTCGTTCTCCAGGTGCTCCTTATCTGTGCATTCAATGCCGTCTCTGCAATGGTTGATGATTTCCTTCTCACCAAATCCAGTGCCCGACAAACGACCTGAAGAGATTCCTTCTTCAATCAAGTAGTCCAAGATCACCTTCGCACGTTCTTTCGATAACTTCAGGTTTGTCTTATCATCTCCGCGTGAATCGGTGTGCGTTCTTACACGAATACGAACTCGCTTATTCTCTTTCATGAATACGACGATTTTATCCAGCTGTCGCGTGATATCAAAATCGAGCTTAGCTCCTCCATTTTCAAATCGGAGAGGCTCAATATCCGTCATAGAACTAAGATCTGTTCCTTCCTCTAATCCAGCCCGATCCATTCTAAGCGCATTCCCGTATAGCTCATCGAGTGATATATCATTCATTGATGTGATCACTTCTTCATGACGTACTTCCTTGGTTAAGTATCCTTCTTTGGAAATCTTAACGGTTAAGTCCAATGAATCGCCTTCTTTCAACTCAAGCATCGGTTGCATAATTTTTCCTTCTGGATCAGATAGACGACGTACGAATACTTTATTTGTCTTATTGTCAATTATTCTTACCAAGGCACCTTCCACAGCCAGATCCGTCTTATTTGCGATTAATTCGAGAGATATTTCAATTCCGTTATCTTTTTTCAATTCGAAATCATTCTTCAGACCGAAACCATCTCCTTTGGTCGATACTTTTCTTTCTTCCGTATCAAACCCATCCATTATAAAGCGCACTAGGTACTGTTTCTCTTCTTCCAAATCGAAAGAATATCTTCCTTGCTCATCAGTTACCTGAGATTGAATCAACGTGGTACCAGTCTCATCCAGAACATCTATTTGTACCCCGGCTTTGGTCTTTAACCCCTCAATAGCTAGCTCACCAGAGAGTAAGGGAACAAATCGAAACGGAATTACTTGATTAAAACTGTAAATGTCATCACTACCATCTCTGTTGGTTGAGAAATATCCTTTACTCGATTCACCTGGTGAGTACGCGAAATCGTCATTCTCTGAATTAACTGGATACCCTACGCTTGTAACGCGGATATAGAAATCTTTCTTCAAAAGCGCCATGAAAATGTCTAATCCTCCGATGCTTTCATGTCCTGTGCTCGAAAAGTACAGCTCATCATTGGTCCCCACTGCTGGGAACAATTCATGTCCAGGAGTGTTAACCTCACCGGGTAAACGTTCAATTTCACCGACATCTCCATTTTCTTTAATCGCTGCCCGATAAATGTCTGATCCTCCCTGTCCTCCAGGCATATCAGAACAAAAAATCAAGTACTTCCCGTCGTTAGTAAGCGCTGGATGTCCAACAGAGTAATCGTAATCATTGATGGATAGTTCCTTTTCGTCTATCCATTTATCGCCTTTAACTGTAGCCGTGAAGATTCCGAGATTAATTTTACCTTCTGACGATACACTTCCTTTCTTTCCGTCATAGTCTCTTGTATAATACACACGCGTACCATCTTTGGAAAAACAAATTGGCCCCTCGTTGAATCGTCCATTTTTTCTAGGTCCTGCAAACTGAGTCTTCGCTCCAGATTTCAGGTCCACCTGAAAGAGGTCAAGGAAAGGTTGTTCGTTCTCATCCGTCCATTCTACTGGCCACGATTTTCTATCGCTCAAGAAGTACAATTTTCCTTCATTCACGTATGCTCCAAAATCCGTGTGATCATCAGAGCTTAGTGGTGATTTTTCAACTGTATAGTGCTGCTGATCTGGGACGTTCCCATCTTCGTTTGATCGTTTCATGGGGCCTTGTGCCGCAACATACGATGTACAAACAACACAGAATACAATAAGTAAAGAATAAACTTTCATATCCAAATAACTATTAGAAGAATCTAGGTGATGCTACCGATGATTTAGTGTAATTCATGTCGTAGGTTAGTACGACTTCGTGCGAACCGAAATTGGTTGATCTTAAGTTCGCAGTTGTACCAAGATCATACGCATACCCCAATTTTATTTGAGGATTAAGTTGATACTGAGCTATAAATCCAACAGTTCCTCTCGCTCTGTAGTTCAATCCGAAGTAAAGTTTTTCCTTGAGAATGAACATCGCCGTCATATCGATACTCAATGGAGTGAACCGTGATGCTCGTATTTGAGTTGTGGGACGAAATACCCAATCATTGCTCATATTAAATACCACTCCGGCTAACACGTAAGCGTGCATCTCATTCGAATAGCCTCCGTTTAATAACGAATCCTTGTTTTGTAAAAGTCTTGGGATTCCAACTCCCACAAAGAACTTCTGAGAGCGATACATAACTCCAACTCCCGCATTGGGAGTTATGGAATTCCCCAAGCTCTCTGCCCTTGTATCGCCAGCTGCATTGGAAAGGTCTGAGATATCAGAGAAGTTGAAATCCGCCAGTCCTTTTATTCCAACAGTAAATTTTGCTCCATTTTTTAACTTAAAACGATAGGCAAAATTAGCTCCCGCAGTCGTTCTATTCAATGTCCCTAGTGCATCATTCCAAATATCTAGGCCAATTGCGATTGATTCATAATGCAAGGGAGAGTGCACCATTATTCCACTCGTCATAGGAGCACCTTGAAATCCAGCCCATTGCTGTCTGTGAATCCCAGCGACTGTAACATGATCATTACAACCTGCTTCAGCAGGGTTTGAGTACAACTGCGCATCGATGTATTGAGTGAACAACGCATCTTGTTGCCCAAATCCCAAACTCACAATACCGCAAAGCATTATGGCAAGCGAAAGAAAGCTCTTCTTTTTCATACTTATTTCTTTTAATCTCAATTATGAGAGATTATCTTTTAGTGTCTTATTTCAATAAATCCTCTAACTACATCTTTTCCATTTTCGAAATCTAGCGTATAGAAGTAGACTCCATCCATCACGAATTCCGCACCGAATGCCAAGCCATTTCCTTGATTGATTTGTCCATACCAGTCATTTTGGTAGTCCTGTTCCACAAATATGGGTTCACCGAATCTATTGAATATGGTTAATCGGTGTCGATCTTCTACCTGAATTCCTGGTATCACTAGGACATCATTAACGTTGTCACCATTTGGCGATACGATATAATTCACCCTCGCTCCATCCAACAATTCATCTTGCATGTCCCACTCAGCAATAATTCCATCTCCGTCATTATCGACTTTTCCGGGATTATTATCTATGTCTGCTTCATTGTGTACACCATCTAAATCGTCATCACATCCATTGTCCAAGATACCGTCTCCATTAACGTCTGCATCTGCTCCGTCAGTAATACCATCTCCATCAGAGTCAATATTATTATCATTTGGATCTACGTGATCAGGAAGAAGGTCAAGATCATTATCTGCTATTGGCCAGTGAATATCATTTAATTCGTCTTCATTTTCATCTGGCCCATTCTCAATTATACCGTCCCCATCAGCATCGGCGTCGCACGTGTCTTTAATACCATCTAAATCGGTATCAATAGAATACAATTCATAGAACACATCAGGGTTTCCATTGTTTGTGAGATCTATTCCACCGTCATCTAACAGTCCATCACCATCTGCATCTGCATCGCATCCATCGAAAATCCCATCACAATCAGAATCAATATTCCCTACAATCGGATCTACTAGATCGGATAATCCATCATTATCGATATCTACGTCATCATCGAGTATTTTGGCCGTTGCGGTGTTCTGAGCCCCTATAGTGACAATTGATGGAGTTGGATTCGATATCGTAGTAATAATGGTTTCCTCTCCTTCAATATCCAGATCATCGAATAGGTCGAATGTTATCCTATCCTCTATACTATCGTTGAGAATTGAGAACGCGTAACTACCTGTATAATCTACTCCATCCGTTGCAGTACTTTGACCAGAAATCGTAATAACTCCTGATATCGGAGCGCCCGTTTCATTTTGTAGTCCTCCAACGAAACCAACCGTAAATATTGGATGATGAGGGTTTGGCATTTCTACACCATCAGCAGCTGTAATTTGAAGCTCTGCATTCGCAAGATCGTTATCATCTATGTATGCTGTATCTGTTAAGAAGTTGGGGTTTTCCGTCCCGGGAATAAGTGGATTTGCCATTGTGGCAGTCACGAATTCTTGTAACTCCAAACTTTGATCATCTATAACGGGTAAGTCACGTATAAAGAAAGTTGCACCATCAGGAATAGAATACGAGGCAAAATTATTGAAGTCTTCGGTGGCTACCGCATCTCCTCCAAATATGAGATCTCCAGCAATAGGAACTCCCAATCCATTCACGTATCCACCATCAATTGAAATTGTAAAAGAAACATCTGCCCCTCCCTCGGCTCCATCTACTGGCGTCGTTAGTGAGATAGACAAAGAATCTAGATCATTGTCATGAATGTAAGCTAAAGCACTATCGATAAAAACTGTACCAAGAGAGAGAGAATTCGAATCTAAAAGACAATAAACGGTCTCAGTATATTCGAGCAAATCATCATCATCTATGGTCAACGTAATTGTATCTGAACTTTCTCCGACCGGAATTTCATAACTCGTGGGAGCAGAGAAATCACCACTAGATGCCGTACCTCCGTATGATACATTACCCGTTATTGGTGATCCACTTCCATTCGGAATTGATCCAAAGATGCTTACTACAAATTGTACATCGGATGATCCTTCCGTACCACTCATTACGGTATCAATCACGATCTCTAGATTCGCTCCATCATCATCGAAAATGACCGCAGTAGAACTCTGATTCCCGTAATTCCCCAAAGGCGCTGTTCCAGTGAGGTTTGCTACGACATTCTCATCTGACTCAATATCAAAGTCATCTATCAAATCCACCTGGACTGTTACGGATAAATCTCCCGCGGGGATAGTGTAACTTGTTTCAGGAATAAAATCGACGCCAGCGGTCGCAGTACCCGGACCTGTTCCATATCCAATCGTACCCGTAAGATCTGAAGCGGCTGCTCCTCCAGCAACGATCGAAACTTCAAACGAAACGAACGGAGTACCATTTATTGATTCCGTAGTATCCGTTGGTGAACCAATTTGGATAAC
This sequence comes from Crocinitomicaceae bacterium, assembly GCA_045105095.1. GTDB lineage: Bacteria > Bacteroidota > Bacteroidia > Flavobacteriales_D > Crocinitomicaceae > UBA4466. Next base: position 8,655 of record JBGCDF010000028.1, read on the forward strand.
AGTTAACCCTGAATCATCATCGAAAATTGCTAGGTCAATGGAATTTGAAGCACTTGGAGAACCAATAGCAGTTGACATAATTTCCGCCGTTAAACTATCGGTAGTTTCTGGAATAGTGTCATTAACCAAAGTAATGGAGTAAGTACCTGAATTCATTCCATTCGGTATGGCAAAATCGGTAATCCCATTATTATTGTAATCTACGAAATTGGCGGCTGTAGTATTATTACTGTACAACGAAATAGTCCCAGTAATGTCAGAGCCAGTGCCGTTTATTTTCGAATTGTCTAAACTTACCACATAATCTATTGTAGGAGTAGCAACACCCTCAGTAACCGCGTTAATTGAACCAACTGTTCCAATTGAAATTGTTAGACCTGTTGTATCCTCGTCAGCAATGAATCCTATGGCCGTATTTGCAGATCCGTTCACTGTACCCGGACCACTGGTTATGGCAATTTCGGGGACGACGGTTTCTGTATTCTCAACGAGGTTATCCAAAAGACCACTAATATCGAAGGTTGTCGAAGCATCACCATCCAAAATGGAGAAATTCGTTACTGTAAGAAAATCATTTCCCGCACCTGGAGTAGCAGTACTAGCTGCGTAGGTTATGGTACCTTCAATTGGAACTCCTGAGTTGTTTGCAACACCTCCGTCAATAATAATTCTAAAGCTCAATGGAGTTGGACTCTCCTCTACAGTGCTTCCAAAGCCACTTACGGTATCTATTGAGATAGAAACCCCAGTTACCTCATCATCAGTAATGAAAGCCGTATCGGTCGCGTTTGCAACAACAGCCTGTCCAATAGAAGAATTAATATTTGAAATAGTTCCTATTATGGTTTCCGTTCCTTCTAATAGATTGTCGTTATATGAAGCTTGACCAGTACTTAAATTGATTAACACTTCCGTATCACCGGGATTAAATGTAAAATCTGAGACGGCATCATCAAAATCAGTGACTCCTGGGTTAGGAGCGCCTCCAGTAGCAGTTCCTCCAGCCCATGATATATCTCCAGTAATAGTTGCTGAATTGGCACCTCCATTCAAATAAACCCTGAACCTAGCATCCCCTGTGGCAGCATCATTTTCCTCTCCATCGTCGACTTTCTCGATCGAAACGTTGAATGCATCATCATCTGTAATTGTAAGGTCATGATCACCTATCGTACCTCCAGAATTGTTTGCATCACCCGTAGATACCGCGACTTCTGTAGTGATAAACGTGAATTCAACTTGCTCAGCACCTTCAATAATTAGATCATCAATCAACATACTTGTTGTATCGAACATTGGCGCTGTAAGGGTGGAATAATCTCCTACTGGGACCAGAATCGTGTCGTTATCAAAGCTGTAATCATCACCCTGAGTAGCAAAACCAGTACCAGATCCAGTAGTAGACGTAGTGACCGCATACCACGTCGGAATATTTACAATGCCCGAATCCACGACAGTTGTGAAACTTGCCCCAAGATACGTTTCGTCAATCGAATTAGAGGAAGGCGAAGTAAACTCTACAAAGAACTCGTTCTTTACAGCAAACGTAAAGTAGTCGTCATTCGCAAAATTAATTCCTGAAACGCTCCAATAACCTGCACTGTCTAGTGCCATTTCTACTGGAGTTGCTGCGGTAGGATTCGGTCCATATGACAGGTGTAAATTCCCAAAAAATGTAGGGATATTATTGTTAGGGTTGTCTACATGAACTTGAACAGTTACATCTCCTGGCGCGCCGGACTCTTGAACCAACCATGATTGCGGCAGTACAGCAAACCCTGTTGGTGCTTGCGCCGTAGTCCAGCCTCCAGATGCCAGATCATTATCATTACCCCAAATTAAAAATTGCCCATCAGAAAGTGATGTTCTCGATATATCCGTATTTGGAGTTAAGAAGTCTGCATCAGTAGCAATAGTAACAATGGCAGATTCATCTTGAGATTTTGATATTTTTTGATCCAACATTGAACCATCATCTCGCGCAATTCCAGCAACGTCGTTCCAATAATTTGAGAGTGTATTGTCCCAAATCACAGTTCCACTGGAAGATAGATAATTCATTGTAATTGAAGTATCGAGGGTTAGTCCATACTTAAGACCCAGGTAAGATTGTATTTGAATATCTTCATTCGCTGTGAGGTCAGCTTTCACTGCTATAATTTCCGAGATGTTTCCATCAAAGTAGTTCTCGGTACAAGGCGACTCTTTTTGTCTTCCAATCCAACGATCAGTATTCGTAGAATTGTAGTTAACATCAGTGTTCGTCGCTCCTGTATCTTCATTCCCATCATTCGTTTTAATCGTGTAATTACTCCCTAGACGTTTCATACTCACCAATGAATAATCGGTCGCAGTATTAGTGGTTGCTACATTCACACTATCGTTACTATCATAAGTACTGCCTGAGGCGTCTCCCCCCTCAAATTCCCACGTTTTGGTCACAGAGTTAAACTGCAATAAATAACCGTTTTCTTCTAGGCAATACCTATCGGCATATACCGTACCACCAATATTGTCATCTACGAATGCTACTGTATACAAATGAAAATCGTCTGATGACATATTGAGTCCATCATCAGTAGCAGCTCCAAGTAAAAGCGCATCTTGACTAGTCGTATCGAATGCTAATGAAGGATTAAAGTTGTTATCTTGTGCATTGAAAGATGGCTCTTGTCCCGCGATTCCAGGCGCCCCACTAAAACCACTCGGACTTTGGTCTATCCATGCATCTACATCTAGTCCAGTGGTCTCAAGTCCGGCGTCAGCTTTCATCCAAAGAGCTACATCACAAGGATCTATTCCCCCTGGAGTTACTGTAGCAATTGGTAAAGCATATTTACATGCAAGGTAATTATTGATCCTTGTCATTTCATTTGGTGAGAGGACCGTATTGTAGATAATAACTTCCGCGATTTTACAGTTGTTACCTAGTACATTCTCTTGACGATTGATATTTAGAACATACTCGTCAAACTCATCACCAGTGGTAGTAGTCATACCACTTGCGAACATACCATTCATAAAGCACGTAACGCTATCCATTGATCGAGTTGCAGAATACATCATGGCAGTGCCTAATGCTGCAGATTGAGGTCCGAAATCACTTTCTGTAACCGTACTACCTCCACCTCCGGATGTCGTATGGTAGGTATAATTAGTTAGACCATTCTCTACTTGAATTTCAAACTGATCATTGAGATTGTCTCCACTCGAAAAAAGCGCAGTTCCTGCCTGAGTTACTACCGTATCTTGAGCAAAGACTATAAAAATCGTGTGATCTCCAGTCCAGTCAGTTCCTATATTAAACCTAAAAATATCTGTAGAATCAAAGACAAAACCTCCGGCGCCGTTAAACTCTGATATAGTTGGTTCATAATAAGGATCTCCAGGAGTACCTGGGCCCATGGGAACACTCAGATCAGCACCATTACCCGATTTATCTTCCCACACTACGATAGACCCCGCTGCTGGCAATGTCCCATCATTTCCCGGATCGCTTCCATCCACCCAAAACTGGAGAGCTCCCAGATTAACCCCTGCTGGAGCAGATGATTGACCAAAACTAAATGAATGGATGAGAAAAGCACTTCCAACAAGTAATAATATATTAATTTTCGACCGAATTGATCTATAAATAAGCGAATTCATGCCTCGAGAAAGTTGCGAATCTTGCAGAGTCTGTCATTTTGCATGCATAGTATGCGAATAAATAAGTTGGTTAATTCAAACCATCCCAAACACAACTATAAAAGTGAAGCTAGTAGACTAAAAGTAGTTAAGGACGGTTGGTAAGTACCTTGTTAATTACGCAAGTTAAAAAAAAAACGATTGACAGACTAATTTAATTCTCATGGATTTATCGCCATATTTGATCGTATGGGTTGACTCATTTATCCGATTCATTTCGATTTTTCAATTTCGCTAAAATTTACGCGTAAAAAAAGGAGCTTCCCTAAAAAAAAGCTCCTTCTCTATCTTTATCAAAAATGACTATTTCTTTACAATTCGAACTGAACGAGAAATCAACTTACCTGTTATCTGAACGACGTACATGCCACTTTCTGCTGAAGTCAAGTCAATGTTCACTGGGATATTAGGATCAACTAATTCCGTTGATGAGTATACCGACTTACCAGCCAAATCCATTACACTAATGGTTAATTCACCAGAATTATCCTGAGTAGTAATAGAAAACTCACCATTGGTAGGGTTTGGAGCTATCTCTATTCCAGAGATCAAATTAGATTCATCAATAGATGTGAAATCTACGGCAACACATGCAGATGTATCACTACATCCGTTCGCTCCCGTCACCACTACAGCATACAACCCAGTCGTTGTTGCAGTGAAATCTTGATTTGTTTCTCCGGAAATTGCAGTATTTCCATTACCACAATCAATCCATTGATAGCTTACACCTGCAGAAGTATCATTCGAAGAAAGCGTTGGTGATGCAGTTGTTGTCATTGTATTGTCAACTGGTGCGTTGATTGTTAAATCTAAGGTTACGATACTATCACAACCGCCTACTGCTCCACCGGCGAAAGTGTACATAGCTGTATTGTTATCAGTTGAATACGTATTTCCATCTACCCATGTATATGGCCCACAATTGGTAACGACATCTGTAGAGAAAACATCCGTAGAAGTAATCCCGGGCACCCATGCAGTAGACGAATCCATGTTCATCATAGTAAGATCATGACCATTCCCAGTATGATCCGTTACCGTTGTGCTACCAACTCCGTCATCAAAAAGATAGTAAGCTACAAGCCCCGTCTCATTCCCCGTCAAAGTCGTAGCGATGTTTGAAGTAATCTCTGATTGTGATCGAGCTGTTTCCCAAATCCTTACATACTCATAAGTTGTATTCGCGAATTGATCCGTGCCACCAATGTTAGCGCCAATAGTAAGACCTTGGACATACGAAGCATTGGTTACTAATGATCCCGTTGTAGCGATAGTTCCTGAAAGAATACCATCAATGTAATAACGTCGTTCTGATCCATCGTACACTAAAGCAACATGATACCAATTACCTCCAGAAAGTGGCGTACTCTGACTAGAATTCGCTTGGAGCGGAAATAAACCTGCGGCGTTATTATTGAGAAATCCATCACCGGTAAAGTCTCCAAGAATTACTTGGTTATTTTGTCTCCACGTTACAAATTGATAATTTCCCGAAAAATCAGCGGAATTGATCCACATTTCAATCGTAAAATTCGTAAATGCATAATTGCCAAAAGATGTGTTGAGGTAATCATCCACTCCGTCAAGCTGTAATGCAGTAATACATTGCGCTTGTGCTTGTTGCATATTGAAAGTTAATGCCCCTGCTGCTAGGATAGAGAATAATAGTTGTTTCATGTAAATGGTGTGTTTAATTTTTTACGAAGTTACTACATTAATTAGGTTTTTCACTAGTCAAAGCACTATAAATATCTTAAAACAAAGCATGTATAAATAGTTGGGTTGAAATGACCGACTATGAGGGAGAACGGGTGTTCTAGACTGATCTAAGGTGTTTGAAATTGGGTTAAAGTTTGAAGATTTGTCGTTAGATAGTTATTGTATGGAATACATGTTTAATCTTCGAAGGTTTAGTAATGAGATTTTCTAGTGATTTCAGTTGAAGGCGGCTCGATTCGTCCACTTCGACATCGCTAAGTGGCCTTCCGTTTTCAGATTCGTTGGTTTCTTCTAATTGAGATGTCCATTCATGTAATGGAATATTTCCATTTGCTGTCGAAAAATTGAAAATTACCAATAACAATATGCTCAAGATAGGTTGGAATTCAGATACTTTCATTTGTTCTTTCATTTGTTTTTCAGCTTCAGGTGCAAATTCGATAGCTATTGGATGAACCACAAGGTTTGAAATGAAGTC
>JBGCDF010000029.1:0-6084 GCA_045105095.1 Crocinitomicaceae bacterium
TGTATCCAATGGTATGTTGGCCTGTGCCTACCTCAACATCGAAACCTTCAACAAAACTGGAGAAGCATGCGCGATCGTATCAGGCGTAAGCGATTTTGACGACATGCGAAAAGCGACGATTAAAGAAGTTTCAGTGGAGGCGGCCAAGTTGGGCGTTGAAGTTGGAGAATCTGGTCAATCTGCTCTGGACAAAATGTCTTAGAGCTGTTTTTTGTCCTCAATCAAAAGCATGAAGTAAAAAAAACCTATCATTTTTTCTTCATTTTCTCTAAAAACATCCTGACAAAACCAGGATGAAATTACCCACCAAATTCCGTTAGAAACCGAGCGAAAAGAAAGAGAAGAAACTGAACGAAGGGCCAGAGATGAAAGAAAACGAAAAGAAGAACAAGCGCGAAAAACGCGCAGTGGAGGTAGATAGATTTAAGGCCCGTAACTGACAGTTACGGGCTTTTATTTTCAACCGTAAGACAAAGGAAATCAGTCAACCAGTATTCGCAAACGTTTCCTCTTGGTGAGTATCGATATACGTGAAAAATAAACCTTTTATCACTGACTCATAATTACTTAGTTAAAAATATAACTTTCCTTTTCGCTTTCAGTAATTAGTCGCATCTTTGCCACGTATACATTAAAATACTACATTATGAAACTAGTCAAAGCACTAATCTTATTTACATGCAGCCTACTACTCTCGGGCACCGCATTATCTCAAGGTACCGTCCCTGAGATTCTATACTACAAATTCAACGAAACTGGAACAGCTATTACAAATGAGGCTTCCACACCACCTGCTGGAACAAACTCAGCAACGATTCAGGGAGGATTGACTCAAGGAGGTGTTGGCTTGTGCCAAACAGGTTTAATTGGTGTCGGAGGTAACAGTGGAACGAACTATGTGAACACTGGTTGGGACACTGACTTGGGAACTAGTTCTTGGACTATCTCCTTTTGGATTGATGACATGCCGAATTCAACGACACTTTTCTATCAGTTTGGTGATGGTAGTGCTGGAGGCTTTCGTTGTTTCAACAACGGTGTAGCTGGAGCAAATAACTTTATGTTAAGAGGACCTGTTACGGATGTTACTTGTACGGGATGTGCACCAGTTGGACAGCCTTCAATGACAACTTTCGTTTATGACAATGCTCTTGGTAATATCAAAGCGTATCACGATGGTGTTTTGGTTAACACAGTAGCACAAGGAGCACTGAACATTTCGGGAGTAGACTTTAAAGTTGGAGGATATACTAGTAGTACTGGTATGGGATCAGGACAAATCATGGATGAGTTCAGGTTTTACGATCGCGCACTAGATGCTCAAGAAGTATTCGATACTTATAACGACTGTTTACCACTGACTTCATCTCCTGACGATGCAGGTGTTTCAAGTATTGATGATCCAGTAGACTTCTGTGAAGGAATTGAAGATATTGTAGTAACAATCAGAAACTACGGTATCAACCAAATTGACAGTTGTATGGTCAACTGGACAATTAACGGAGCGCCTCAAACGCCTTACAATCACATTGGATTAATTGATACAACGGGTGGTATAAACCCTGATAACGTTCAAGTAACACTTGGATCGTATAACTTCGTTTCTGGTCTTCCGACTGTAATCGATGCATGGACGTCGATGCCAAACGGTGTTCTCGATACTGTTACATTCAATGATTCTTCTATGGCAATCGTTCAGCCTTCACTTGCTGGAAACTTTACTATTGGAGGAACTACACCAGATTATCTGGACTTCTCTTCTGCCGTGGCAGACTTAAATGCTTTCGGTGTTTGTGGACCAGTTGTCTTCGATGTTCGTACAGGTGTTTACACTGAACAAGTAAGTTTGAGTGCCATCAGTGGTACTAGTGGTACAAATACGATTACATTCAGATCAGAAGCACTCGACCGTGATAGTGTCACGCTCACGTTTGAAAGTACCACTGCCGCTGACAATTACACCTTACAACTCTCAGGAGCCGATCACGTGAGTATCGAGCAAATGACGATAGAAGGAACAGGTGTTACTTACGGACGTGTAATGGACTTTGCATCTACAGCCGATAGCAATACAGTTTGGGATTGTGGAATCATCGGAACGCCAAGTACTACAACTTCTACCAACAAAGCGCTTTTGTTCTCAAATTCAGGAACAGACGATAGCTACAACACCTTCATGGAAAACACCTTCATTGGAGGAAGTTACTCTGTTTACTGGTACGGTAGTGGTATTACTGCTTTAGAAGAAGGAAACGTATTCGAAGAAAACGAATTCCTCGAAGCATATTACAACGGTGCAAGAATCTACTATCAGGACGGACTCACAGTTAGAAATAACACGATGCAGATCAACAGTCCATACACTGGTACGTGTTACGGTTACTACATGTGGTACTGTGATAACGAGTTTGAATTTACAGGAAACAACGGTTACGTTGGACCAGATAACTTCGGATATGGTATATACTTCGGTAGTTGTGACGGTACGCCTTCCGAATTCGCAAATGTTTCAAATAACATGATGAGTGTGGGTAATCCAGCTTCAGCATCGACAACTTACGGTATGTACATGACAAACTGTAGTCGAATGATGATTGCGAACAACAGTCTTTACATGCTGAGCAACGGAACAAACTCTAGAGCTTTCTACGCGACTGGAGGAGGATTGAACGAATTAATCAACAACACCTTTGTTACAGAAGGTCCTGGATACGCAGGGTACTTCAATTCGCAGTATTCTATGATCAATTCGAACTACAACAACTTCTACTCAACAGGTAACAACTTGATGTACTTCAATGGAGCGTTGAATGATTTAGCCGCATTCCAAACGGCGAGTGGATTCGATATGAACTCTATTTCTGTTGACCCGGTTTATCAAGCATTTGATGATCTACACGTTTGTAGCGATTCATTGAACGCAATGGGAACACCTTTGGCTTGGATTACAGATGATATCGACGGATCGCCAAGAGACGCGGCGACTCCAGACATCGGAGCAGATGAATTTGCACCGCTTACAAGTCCTTTCCTTGGACCAGATGAAGCGATCTGTACGAACGAAACGCTTACGCTTTGGGCTGGAGCTCCTGCTGACACAGTTATTTGGTCGACAGGTGACACATCTCAATGGATTGATGTAACTGCACCAGGAACTTACTACGTTGACGTAGTAAGTGCATGTGGAGTAACTGCTTCTGATACAATTGAAGTAACTCAATCAGCATTGGTGTACAACAACTTCATTTCTGCTGATACAACATTCTTCTGTATCCCAGGATCGGCAACATTGACAAGTACTCAAACTGGAACAAGCTACGATTGGTCTACAACAGAGACAACACAAACGATCACGGTTACTTCTGGAGGAACGTACATTTTGGACGTCACAGATGAATGTGGAACAGGTACTGATTCGGTTATCGTAGTAGGTGCAGCTGCACCAGTAGTAAGTTGGACAGAAACAACGTCTTACGTAACTGCATTCTTTACCAATACAACGGTAGCTGATGGTACAACAACGTTTGACTGGAATTTCGGTGATGGAGCTTCTTCAACACAAGAGAATCCAGCGCACGTATATTCTGCCGCAGGAACGTACTTAGTTACTTTGACAGTGACAAACGAATGTGGTACTGAATCATTCGCTGATTCTGTGACCTTGTCGACTGTTGGATTGGAAGAGCTTGGTGAAGGGAATTCTTTATCAATCTATCCAAACCCGAACAACGGATCATTTACATTGGACGTATCATTGTTAGATAACGCAGATGTAAAAGTGAAAGTAACGAACGGACTAGGACAAGAAGTTTACGAAAGCAAACTAGGAGAAGTAGTTGGACACAACATTGAGATGATTGATCTTGGAAATGTTGATGCTGGCGTATACTACATCGCGGTAATCGTGAATGATACTCCTTACGTTTCGAAGTTCATTGTAAAATAAATTGAACACACTTAATTAGGAAGAGGTCGTTGCAAAACGACCTCTTTTTTGTTGGACAAAATCACCGTCTTTTACGTATCTTGGTGCAACGTGATCGGTAACCATAATTCTATAAAACCTCGATTACCTGAATCAATTTAGCAGACAAACATGGAATCACTTGACGCACCTATTCAATTGAAATTCAATAATGGAAACCTATTTCCAACGAACTTCCAATACATCGCTTATGCCTTTTTGGTTGGAGCCCTTTTATTGATGTTATTAGAGTCAGCTTTTATTCTTGGAGGTGTTTTGATGCTGTTGGGAATTGGTGTGGTAACGAATCGTCATATTGTAGAAATTTCAGAACAGAATAATTTCGTTCACGATTATAGCTTGTACTTCGGGTTCCTCAAGATCGGTAAGAAATATCCATTGGACAAATACAAATATGTCACAAACATGCCCCTAATCGAATCCAATACAGTTATGGCCAATATGGCTCAAACGACTACTGATACCAACGCTTCATTTACTGTTACTTTGTTTGGAGAAAGACTCCGTGGCAAACGACTGATCACCAAATATGATTCGCGCAATGAGGCACACGAAAAGGCTTCGCAGTTGGCAGATCGGTTACGTCTTAAGTATTTCCAATATGACCCTCAGTTGGTCCGAGATGTTCTAACAGGAAAACGAACACTCTAATTTCCTTATCATGCCGAAATCCTTGTTATCTCTGATACTGCTCCGACCAGCGACAATTGAAGATCTGCCCCTACTCCAACATTGGGACAAACAGGAACACGTCATCAACAGCGACCCTGATGACTTCGACTGGAACTGGGAAAAGGAATTACTTCATGATCCCGATTGGCGTGATCAAATTGTTGCGGAAGAAAACGGCAGGCCTATCGGGTTTATCCAAATCATTGATCCTTTCCTGGAAGAAACACATTATTGGGGAACCGACGTAGACCCGAATAAACGCGCGATTGATATTTGGATTGGCGAAGCATCTGACCTCAATAAAGGCTATGGCAATCAGATGATGAAATTAGCGATTGAACGTTGCTTTACACCTGAAAATGTAACTGGAATTTTGATCGACCCGCTGAAAACGAACATTAAAGCAATACGTTTTTATGAGCGAATGGGCTTTGAGTTTATTGAGGATAGGGAATTTTTTGGGAGTGTTTGTTCGGTGTATGAATTGAGACGAGAGAACTGTGATTTCGTTTAAAGGTCTTTTGATGAAATGTTGAATGATTTACTTTTTATGATTTATGTGTATTTTGAGGTGGACTTGATTTGATAATAAGTAGTTGTAAGTATTTGTTGTCGGTTGAGGTGTGTATATATTTGAGTTAGTAACAATAGACGAATATCATAGATATGAACCCTGAAGAGAAAGATGAAATGTTCGCCAGAGAGGTGTTAGAACGTGAAATAGTTCAATTGCAAAAAACTCTGAAAAACGAAGAGGTTTCATTGGATGAAAAAAGTGACATGATCGGTAAAATTAACCTTCTCAAAAACGCAAAAGAACTACTTAGAAGGTGCTCTGAGTATGATGTATTTCCCAAAGCTATTTGGAGAAGAATTCCACCTCCTCAACATGAATGGTCAGAGTACAGATTATTGGAAGATAATGAATCTGACAATAAAGAATACTGGACAGAATTAGAGCACATACGCCTAAATGGTGGAGAAGTTGTCATTGGATAAAACAGTTGTTTGAACCCCTAGATAATGGCGAAACCCCTTCTCAAACCGAACCAATGTGCACTAATTAAGTGTAAGGGCAATACAGGACAGGTTCTTACGGAAAATGGTGACTTTCATTATACTTCCGATGGTGAATTGCCTTATATAATATTTGACAGTGGAAAAAAAGCACTAGAATATGCTGAGAGTTCAATTAAAGAGAATTCAAATTTAGAGTTTACATTGTTCAATACTAATCTTACGGCTACACACAGAATCAATACAGACGGAATAGAGAAATTATGTTACTAACACAAGTAACCGTTGCACAACCTCTACTTAGACAAAAAAACGCCTTCATTTAAGCGGTTTTAAGGCACCTATAAGTTTCATCCTGAATCGTTTTTATCAAAATAAAGAGGGCTCATATCTCACCATATTCATGATTA
>JBGCDF010000030.1:0-4191 GCA_045105095.1 Crocinitomicaceae bacterium
CTGAAGCGTCGGCACGGAAAACGTAGACATATGCATTATTTGCAGGAGTAACGGCTAATCGAATACGGCTAATTCGACCAGGGATTGCTGTTGCCAAGGTCCATGTTGCTCCGCTATTAGTGGAATATCTTACTTCACTGGATGTTGCTGCATAAATTGTTGATGCGGTTCCTGGTTTCAATTCAATATCTCTATACGAACCAGTTAGTACTTCCGCCCAGTTCGCTCCGCCATCAATGGTTTTGTAAACTCCACCGTTGGATGCCACATAGACAATATCCTCATCGGCAGGATCTACTACAATATCGCGAAGGTTTCCACTAACGTTTCCAACTTCGGCCCAGGTTTGTCCTGCATCCGTTGATTTGAGGACTCCAATACTGTAGGTGTCTCCGCCGTCTGCATCACCCGTAGCGAGATATAGCACGTTACTATTTGCCGCAGAGATAGCGATAGAAGAAACTCCCATTACCGCCAATTCATCTCCAAGTGGAGTCCACGTCGCACCTGAATCCGTCGACTTCCAAACACCACCCGCTGGTGCCCCCAGATAGATGATACTCGCGTTATTTGGATCTTCTACAATGAAATTCACACGGCCAAGTCCTGGACTCCATGAATCGGTATTGTTATAGGTAAACGGTCCCATTGGCGACCAATTACCCGCATTTTGCAAGCTTTTGGCTTGACCATTTGCGGTCATGTATTGTTGATAGTTGTGAAACGCATTTTTGAAGTTCGGAAAGGATCCGTCTGGAAGTAGACGTGTTTCCCAGAAAGCTTGCCAGCGCTGGTATTGTTTCCAACCTTTTCCTTTGACGTATTGCTTCCCACTCCATTCCTGATCGAAGGATTGCTTAATCGTGTTAAAGTTTGCGTTTTCTTTGAGCATTTCATCAACCCAAGGCGTCTGGGCCGATACGTTTAATGTTAGAAAAACCCCTAAAATGAGAGATACGGAGTTTCTGAACGTACGTCCCGATAGCTCTCGGGATGGAGAATGTACATTTTTCATAAAAGCATAGTTTGATATGCCAATATAGGTAAAAAGGGAGTGTCGAGAACAACTTTGGAGGGGTTAAGATTGAGGATTGTGGGAATCCCATTTTAAGTAACGGACAATCAATATTGTAAGACGCTTACTTTCCTCAAAAGCAGACAAAACTTCATCCACTTTTTTGGTATCGCCCCAAAAAAGTTCGCAAAAAAGCGCTAGTGCTTCTTTGACTCCAATCCTCCGACTTCTTGAAATTCGATGTGTTCAATGATCACTACGCGTTCGCTCCATGCTATCTCTCACATTAACGCATTTCAATTTGTCGTTGTCCCTTCGTCAAAAAATGCACGACTCTTCGAAAATGCAAGAAGATTTAAGAGATCAAATTACTTCGAGAAAAGTGAGTCTACGAATTGTTTGCGATTGAATAGTTGAAGGTCGTTCATTCCCTCACCTACACCGATGTAGCGAACTGGGATTTTCATCTGATCCGAAATACCGATTACCACACCTCCTTTCGCGGTTCCATCCAACTTGGTAATTGCCAATGCTGTGATGTCTGTTGCAGCCGCAAATTGTTTCGCTTGTTCGTATGCATTTTGTCCTGTTGACCCATCCAAGACCAATAATACCTCATGAGGAGCTCCGGGAATGACTTTGCTCATTACGCGCTTGATTTTCGTCAGCTCGTTCATCAAGTTTACTTTATTGTGAAGGCGTCCTGCAGTATCAATGATAGCCACATCTGCACCTTGCGCTTTTGCCGATTCAAGTGTGTCGAAGGCAACTGAAGCTGGATCAGCGTTCATTCCTTGCTCAACGATAGGAACTCCAACGCGTTCGGACCAAATAATCAATTGATCCACCGCTGCTGCACGGAACGTATCCGCTGCACCTAACACCACATTGTTTCCGCCTTCTTTGAATTGATGAGCTAGTTTCCCAATCGTTGTCGTCTTTCCTACTCCGTTTACACCAACCACCATAATTACGTGTGGGCCATCTTCGTGCTTTGGAATATCATAATCCTCCGTGTCCGAAGAATTATTTTCCTCCAGCAACTCAGTAATTTCTTCCTTAAGAATCGTATCGAGTTCACTTACGTTCATGAATTTATCTCGGGCAACGCGTTCCTCGATCTTCTCGATGATTTTCAAGGTTGTATTAACACCAACATCAGAAGTAATCAGTGTCTCCTCCAGGCTATCGAGAACTTCAGCATCAACACGGGATTTTCCCGCCACCGTGCGTGCCAACTTACCAAAGAAACTTTCTTTCGTTTTCTCCAACCCTTTATCGAGTTGCTCTTTTTTATCCTTTGAAAAAAAACTAAAAACTCCCATAAAATTCGAACTTTGTTTAAATAACAAAAGCCTCCGTCAAATAGAAGGAAGCTTTTTAAAGATATTTCACTAAGTGATGATTAGTTCTTATCGAACCACTCTTTCACTTTATCGTTGTGTACAATTTCAGATTTGAAGCCATAACCACTAGTCTTTCCAGACTTAGACATTTTGATGACTTTCGTGTGCTGTTTTCCTCCTCCTTTTTGCAAGGATGCTACTACTTTCTTTGCCATGTCTTACTTAATTTCTTTGTGAACAGTCATGCGCTTCAAGATCGGGTTGAATTTTTTCAACTCCATACGATCTGGCGTATTCTTTCTATTCTTTGTTGTGATGTAACGAGAAGTTCCTGGTTGTCCAGAATCTTTGTGCTCAGTGCACTCCAAAATTACTTGAACTCTATTTCCTTTCTTTGCCATTTTCTTTCTGTTTAGAATCTACGTTGAAGTAGAACTATTTAAGATATCCTTTTGTACGAGCTTCCTTAACGCAAGCTGAAATTCCTTTCTTGTTGATATTTCTCAACGCTGCTGCTGAAATCTTCAACGTGATATATTCATTCTCTTCAGGAAGGAAGAATTTTTTAGTAAATAAGTTCGGGTAGAACTTTCTCTTCGTTTTACGTTGAGAGTGGGAAACATTGTTTCCAACCATTACCGATTTTCCTGTTAATTGACAAACTCGTGACATCTTGTATTTATTTAATCCTATTACTAAAAGGGGTGCAAAGAAACCAATTTATTCTGAATTCAACAAGCAATAATCAACTTTTTTGCTCTTTTTTTCAAGTTTTCTTACTTCTCTATGTTCATCACTTCGCAACGCAGTAAATTTAGTGCGGTTAACACTGTTCTTTCAATGTTTTTATCGCGCTGATTTCCAAACAAAAACTTTTGTGCGTAGGTTCCATTTGGTCCGGCCAAGCCAATCCAAACCGTACCCACTGGCTTGTCCTCTGTTCCACCGCCAGGCCCCGCAATTCCTGACGCGGCGATACAATAATCTACGGATAACGCTTCTCTTCCTCCTTCTGCCATTTGACGAACAACTGTTTCACTCACGGCTCCTTGCTCAACAATATCATCCATGCGCACTCCTACAAGCTTCGACTTGAGTTCGTACGAATAGGTCACCATGCTGCCCATAAAATATTCCGAAGATCCAGGTACTCCAACTACTTCTGAAGAGATAGCACCTCCTGTGCAGCTCTCTACCGTTCCTAAAGTTTTCTTATTGTTGCGCAACCAATCGCCAAGTACCGCGGCCACCTCAACTCCATTACGTCCATAAACGTAGCGAGGTAAGCGTTTTTCAATTTGCTGAAGGTAGCCTTCGATTTTGTCTTTATTCAACTGAGAGAGCTCTGAGCTAATCCTCAATCTCACTTGAGAAGCTGATGGAAGATACGCCAATCCGAAACCATTGTTCCGAATATCCGTCTCGATATCTTCAATGCGTTCTGCCAAATATGACTCTCCGATGCCTTGCGTATTTAAGGTTTGGTAATAGAGCGCACTCATTTCAAATTGCTCTTGCAATTTGGGGAATACACGATCTGTCATGAGATGCTTCATTTCGTAAGGCACTCCTGGCAAACTAACCAGAACCTTCCCATCTTGATCAAACCACATTCCTGAAGCCGTTCCCATATCGTTTCTGAGAACCGTTGCTCCTTTAGGCATCTCAGCTTGCTTGTTGTTCACTTCGAGCATTGTTCTGCCTCTAGCCTCGAAATAGCCTCTAACGCGTTCCAGCACCTCCTGATTCAATTCTAACTCTGTATTAAAGTACTCACAGAGTGTGTATTTCGTGATATCGTCCTTGGTTGGTCCAAGTCCACCAGTCATG
>JBGCDF010000031.1:0-3647 GCA_045105095.1 Crocinitomicaceae bacterium
GAGTTTTCGAAAATGATTTAGTATGAAGAGATATGTCACATTAATGTTCTGCCTTTTGTTACTCCCTATGTTTGTAGGGACGCTTTTCGCGCAGGTCAATCAAACTGACGCTAAAGGTCGCAAGCAAGGGAAATGGGAAAAAGTCTATCCAGGTACACGTGTTTACATGTACCGAGGTGAATTCAAAGACGATCGGCCGATTGGAACCTTTTTATATTTCTATAAATCTGGAAAGTCCAAAGCAGTCATTGAACACAGTGCCGCTTCACGTTCCATGGGGTACTTCTATCATGAGACAGGAGGAGTGATGAGTTACGGAATTTACACGAATCTCAAAAAAGACAGTATTTGGGTCAATTGGGACAAACTGGGTCGATTAAGCAGTAGAGAATCTTACAAAAATGATTCCTTGCACGGAATGAAAGTCGTGTATTATTTACCGAAAGATCAAGGAGACAAATCCCAGCGTCCAATGACGGTATTCAATTACAACAACGGTCAATTACACGGAGAGTTCAAAGAGTATTTCGAAACAGGTAGATTAAAAATGAGCGGTAACTACGAGAATCATAAGAAAGTAGGGGCCTGGGAAAGCTATCATGTAGACGGAGGCAAAATGTTCCTCGAACGTTACAAGGAAGGCGTTCGACATGGCTGGTGCATCGGCTACGATAAGAAGGGAAAGGAAGAAGGCAGAAAGTACTTCTACTACGGACGTTGGCTTCAAGGCAAAGAACTCAAAAAGAAAATGTCAGAGATGAAGCGTTTGGGGATTAATCCAAATGAATAATCCTTACGTTAAGCCAACGAATAATTCGTATTTTACGTCTTCAAACTGATGAAGACATCCTTCTATTACATATCACTTCTTTGCATCTTCGCGATTCTTGCAAGCTGTAAGAAAAATCCAGCCCCAGAATTCCATCATGAGTACTTCGGAATGGAAGAAGGACGTTATGTTGTGTACGACGTGACCGAAATGGTGCACGATGATGCCTTAAACCTTAATGACACAACTTATTATCAACTGAAAACGGTTTGGGCAGATACTTTTGTTGATAATCAAGATCGAGTTGCACGCGAGTTCCATCGCTATGTTCGACCAACAGAAACTGATCCTTGGGTGCTTCAAGATGTCTGGACAGGATTGATAGATGGCATTCGAGCCGAGTTGGTAGAAGAAAATCAACGCGTCGTTAAATTGATATTTGCTCCAACTCAGAGCAAAGTGTGGGATGCGAATGCATACAATCAAGAAGATGAGCAGACGTGTTTTTACCGTGATATTCATGGAGATACAACCATAGACAACACAAGCTTTGATCCGACCCTGGTTGTAGAACAAGATCAATTCAATTCCTTAATTGATTCCGTTCATCGTTACGATATGTATGCGAAAGGTATCGGGCTGATTTACAAATACGATCGCGATCTTCATTATCAAATCAATCAGCAATCTCAAATCTATCTGAACGAAGGATCGGAAAAGTATTACCGCTTCGTTGAAACGGGAATCCAGTAAAGCGTCTTATCTAATTTACTTGATTAGAGAAATTCAAGATGATGTTTGTTCTTAATCTTCTCAAGTTGGAACTGATCGTTGTATTCAGCGCCTTCTTTTACAAATAACTGGAATCAATGAACATGGCGGGATCTATTGGATCAAAGTCAAAGCCTGTGGATTTAATATCTTCGGCATCCAGTATTCCGAAAATAAAAAATAGAACTGAGTATGTTATCGGCGCCTATTTTAAGAAGTGAAGAAATCGAACCGAAACGAGCTAGTGTTTGAGAAAGCGTCCCGATAACTATCGGAACGATCATCGAAAACACCGCGTTTCAGGAGTATTTCTGATCGTAGAAAAATAAGCGCAAAGGGCATTTTTGAACACTTTTTGTGCCCAACCAAAAAGTGTTGAATCTTGTTTCGAAGAAAGAATACCATAAACAAATTGAATGTTGTATTCAGAATGAAACATACATTTCTCCGTAGGTTTTAACATTGACCCGTAGTCAGCTAAGATGGAAGGAATTTGTAAAAGCAGCGCAACGGCATTTTTGAACAATTCTTTTGCCGAACAAAAAAGTGTTGAAGTTTCGAAATTCTCGTAATTTCGTAATCATGAGAATCGCTCTTTTTTCAACTTTCTATCCATTTCGCGGAGGTATCGCACAGTTTTCGGCGATGTTGTATCGAGCTTTGGAAGAGGAAAATGAAGTAAAGGCTTTCACGTTTAAACGTCAGTATCCGAATTTTTTGTTTCCAGGTAAAACGCAGTTTGTAACCGAGAACGATGTCGCGGATGAAATTCCAGCTGAACGCGTTCTTGACACGATTAACCCCATCACCTTTGGTCAATCCGCTAAGAAGATCAATTCATTTGAACCCGACTTATTTATCAGTCAATATTGGATGACCTTTTTCGGTCCCTCGACGGGAAGAATGCACAAACGATTGAAAAAAGGAACGAAGCGCATTACGATCTTGCACAATGTCATCCCTCACGAGAAACGCTTTTTCGACAAGGGAGCGAACAATTACTTCTTGAAACAAAGCGAAGGTTTTGTGGTGATGAGCGATACTGTTATGAACGATTTACTATCACTCAAACCAGATGCAAAGTATCTGCGGATCGATCATCCTGTGTACAATCAATTTGGAGAGAAACAAGATCGAACTGCAGCCATTGAGAAATTACAACTCAATCCTGAAAAGAACTATCTATTATTCTTTGGGTTTATCCGAGGCTACAAAGGATTGGATCTATTGCTCAAGGCACTCCCAGAATTGGACGAGTCCATTGAAGTGATCGTCGCAGGCGAAATTTACGGTTCCTTTGATCCGTATCAGGAGATTATTGATGCAGAACAATTGAGTGAACGCGTTCATCTTTTTACCGATTATATTTCCGACGATCAGGTTTCCGATTACTTCTCTGCGAGTGACGTGTGCATGCTGCCGTATAAAAGCGCAACCCAGAGCGGGATTACAGCTATAGCTCATCATTTCGATCTCCCAATCATCGCAACAGACGTTGGAGGCTTGAAGGAGAGTATTCATCACGAATCGAATGGCTTGATTGTTCCAGAACCCGATCCGATAGCCATTGCGGAAGCAATTAAACGGTATTTTTCAGAATCAATGAAGCGTGAAATGAGTCAGAAGATTGCCTCAGAAAAGAAGCAGAATTCATGGGAAAACTTCGCTGATAAACTATTGGAGTTCTCGAAGACGCTTTAAATCAACTTTCAACCAAAATAACCTACACGATGTCAAATAAGAAAACACTATTCGCCCTGATTTTAGCAGTAATTCTAATTGCCGTTCAGGTATATTTTTTGGCTAAATACGATCATTTTGGAGCTGAGGGTGGGCTCAAAGTCGAAATGCGTATAGATCCCAATGATGTTCCTAAGAAGTATGCTCGTGCCTCTGAGAAATATGACATGGTGATGAAAGATGCCATTCTCGAACACAAGAAGTCAGGAGGCGATTTCTTAGCGACTCTTGCCAAATCGAATAAAAAGCAGATGGGACGAAGATTGGTTCATTTGTTCAATTACAGAGAGATTGACGAGTTATCATTGAGCTCCACAGACGATGAAGTGATCGCGCTTCTTAAGGAGAATCTGGATAACAATCTTCG
>JBGCDF010000032.1:0-12712 GCA_045105095.1 Crocinitomicaceae bacterium
AGTCACCCCTCCGATTTTAAATGGGCAGAGACACACGCAGAAAAGGTGTCTTCGGACTGCTCGCTTTTTCTTCAACCTGAATGGTCAAAACAGGAACGGTTTTTGCCTTTGATCATATCGTATGTAAAAGATCATCCTAAATGGAAGGTTTCTTTGCAGACACATAAATTCATGAATATTCCATAAATATGAAGTACATTCTTCTCTCCATTTCTTTACTTGCATTGGCTGCCTGTAGTACGGCTCAGCCTCATTCGAGCTATTCGACGAAAAGCAAAAAAGCGATCAAACTCTTTGAGCAAGGTAAAGAAGCTCCTCGTATGACAGTTGACCAACGAACAGGAGGTCCGAATTATACAGAGGGACTCCAACTCATGCACCAAAGCCTCGAAAAAGATTCGAACTTCTTGGAAGCTCATTTATTTGCCGGAGAGTTTGCTGAGTACCTGAAAGACTACAAACAGGCGATTTATCATTACAAGCGTGCATTGCAAATCAAACCTACTCACAGTTACTCAGGTAGTACGAATTTCTATTTGGCGAACTTACAGCAAGCAGTGGGAGATTATGACGATGCGATGAAGAACTTCGATATTTTCATAAATAATCGCAGTGCAAACAAAGATTTAGTCCTTCAAGCGCGTGATATGAGAGAGAGTTGTGCTTTCGCAATACAAGCATTGGAGAACCCTATTGAATTCAATCCAATTAACATTGGCCCAGGAATTAACACTGCAGACCCTGAGTATTTCCCTACTATCACAGTCGATGGTAAAACGATCCTGTTCACACGAAGAATTGAAGACGGCCGCGTTCCCGGGAAATTTAAGGAGCAGGAAGATTTCTACGTATCCAACTTAAGCGATAAAAACATTTGGGGTACCGCAATGGCGATGCCGAATAATGTAAACACCGTAAATAATGAAGGCGCACCAACACTAGGCGCGGACGGAAGATCACTTGTCTTCGTTGCATGTCCAGATATGACTGGAATTGACTACGGCGAAAACAGAATGGGAAAAGGAAGCTGCGATCTTTTCTACACTAAGAAACTCGGCTCGCGCTGGACGGACCCAATTAATCTTCCAGGAATGGTGAATTCCTATCATTGGGAATCTCAGCCTTCGCTCTCTTCTGATGGGAAAACGATGTACTTTGTTCGCGGATTGCGCGGTAGAAATGCAACTGACAACTCAGACATTTATGTGACACACCTTCAGGATGATGGAACTTGGGGAAGAGCTGAACGCCTTCCAGATTACATCAACTCTCCTAAAAAAGAAGAATCCGTATTGATTCACCCTGATGGTAAAACACTCTACTTCGCTTCGCACGGACATGTTGGGATGGGAGGTTCAGATTTGTTTATGTCTCGACTCCAAGACGACGGAACATGGGGAAAGCCGATCAACCTAGGATATCCTATTAACACTCCATATGATGAAAATTCATTGATGGTATCACCTGAAGGAGAAATCGCATTTTTTGCGTCCAACCGAGAAGGAGGATTTGGAGATTTGGACATTTACTACTTCGTAATGCCCGAGCATTTGCGTCCAACGCGAACACTCTACTTCGAAGGAATGGTGTATGATGTGACTACCAGACGACCTATTCCAGGAAAGTTCCAGTTGAGCGATCTTAAAACTGGGAAAGAAGTTGTGTACTCGGAAGCGGACAACCTGACTGGTGAGTTCTTGGTTTCACTTCCTGTTAATCGTGAATATGCCTTGAATGTGGAATATCCTGGATATCTATTGTTCACCAAGAACTTCAATATGACTGAACCTGAAGGGCTGGATGCTGTTCACATGGATGTGCCCATGGTTCCATTAAACATTGATAAACCTGTTTCTTTGGAGAATGTATTCTTTGATTTGAGCAAATCGACCTTGAGACCTGAATCGTTCGTAGAATTGGACAAGCTCGTCTCCTTCCTTGAGAAAAACGCAACAATTAGCATTGAATTGGGCGGGCACACAGATACGCGTGGTGATGCAAAGGAAAATCAAATTCTATCTGAAGCTCGTGCCAAATCAGTTTATACCTATCTTGTAAGCAAAGGAATAAATGCCGATCGACTTGCTTACAAAGGATACGGCGAAACACTACCGATTATTTCGGACGAAGAAATTGAGAAACTTCCGAAAGATGAGCAGGAAGCGGCACATCAATCGAACCGAAGAACGGAATACAAAACCATTAAAAATTGATGCACATACTCCGCTTAATCCGACCACTTAATTTGATCATCATCGCATTGACGATGTATGGTTTGGGGTGGTATTTTGATCCAATGGAAGGATGCAGTTGTTCATTTATTGTGACAGATTGGCCATTTTTCTGGCTTGTTTTCTCCACTGTATTGATTGCCGCAGGAGGTAACATCATCAATGATTATTTTGATGTACGTGCAGACCGTGTGAATAAGCCGCAACGGTTAATTATCACGAAACACGTCAAAAAGAGAACCGCAATATTCATGCACTGGACGATCAATTTCATTGCATTCAGTATTGCGCTTTACCTCTCTTGGATAATGGACTCTTTTTGGTACTTATTTATTCATCTCCTTTCTATCAACGTTTTGTGGTTTTACTCGATGTACTTCAAGCGCAGATTTCTGATAGGAAATGTACTTATCGCTGGGTTGACGGCACTCGTTCCCGTTCTTGTTGGGATCTTTTTCTATCAACAAAATATGGCGAATATAGCATGGTATGACATGAAGCTTTTCCCTTTCAACTTAGATGGAAGCACGCCTAAAATCATCTTGTACATCTCTCTGGGCTTAGCCATTTTTGCGTTCCTGCTTAACCTGGCTCGCGAGATCGTTAAGGACATGGAAGACGTTGAAGGTGATCAGAAACTAAATGCTAAAACACTTCCTATTTCATGGGGATCCAAACGAAGTAAATGGGTAATCGGATTGATTTTGCTAATCGCTATTGCGGCAGCAGGTCTATTCATTTATTTCGTTGAAGCATTCACCTTCATGACGGTCTTACCTGGAATCATTGCAGCGTTGATCATCTTAACTGCCCTTATTCTGACAATGCTTGCTTCATCAAAACAGCAATTTAGAACCGTCAATCATTGCATTAAACTAGCAATGACCGTAGGATTACTCACACCTGTATACTGGAAAATTATCGCAGAATATGTCTAATTTCAAGTTGGTTCTCGGATCAAAATCTCCCAGAAGACAAGCACTTATCAAAGAACTCGGATTTCCAGTTGAAATTCGAACGAAAGAAGTCGAAGAAATCTATCCAGACCATCTAGCATCAGTGGAAGTTCCTGAATATTTGGCTAAGCTCAAAGCGACTCCATTGAAAGAATCGCTCGCAGCCGATGAAATCTTGGTTACTTCTGACACAATCGTGCTATTAGATGGAAAGGTGGTCGGAAAACCAGCGAATGAAAACGCAGCGAAACAGATGCTTCGTCAACTTTCCGGAAATACGCATACGGTGATTACGGGAGTTTGTCTGACAACGCAGAATGAACAACACACCTTCTCCTCTCATACCAAGGTCTTCTTTAGTGAATTATCAGAGGAAGAAATCAATCATTACGTGGAAAGGTTCAAACCATTGGATAAAGCTGGATCTTACGGAATTCAAGAATGGATCGGCTACATCGGAGTCTCTAAAATAGAAGGTTGTTATTACAATGTAATGGGGCTTCCACTGCATGATTTGTACAGAAAACTGCATGCTAAGCTTCTATAAGATACGGAGATCCAATTTTTTCTTGTTTTTTTTTCACTTTTTTCCAACCATTAAAACTTCGGGTGCGTTCTTATGGTACGAACTATACTACTCATATATGTTTCGAGCCTTGACATTTTTCTTTTTTTTAATTGTCTCGGTTTTTGGTCAGACGCAGCAGATGGGTTCTAACGAATTTCCTCATTTGCCTTTTGGAACTCAAAACCTAAAGAGCCCATCTGTTGCAGACCAAAATCCAAGTTACAACCAACCGACTCCCAATCCGAATTACTTACTCGACTTTTTTGGCACGTCCGATCCTTCGTCGACTTTATTTGTTAACGATCGTTGGAACACGGTTGGTACCTACTCTCTCCTATTCTTTAGTTTTATGCTCAATGTTTTTCTCGTACTTAAGTTGTGGAATTATAGACGACGTAGGGTGAGGGCTATTTAAGGGTCAAGAACAATTGTTGAGGATTTAATATCTTAAGCATCTAGTATTCCGAAAATGAAAAATAGAACTTAGTATGTTATCTGCGCCTATTTTACGGAGTGAAGAAATCGAATTGAAACGAGCTAGTGTTTGAGGAAGCGTCCCTATAACTATCGGGACGATCACCGAAAACACCACGTTTCAAGAGTATTTCTGATCGCAGAAAAATAAGCGCAAAGGGCATTTTTGAACACTTTTTGTGCCCAACCAAAAAGTGTTGAATCATATTTCGAAGAGAGAATACCATAAATAAATTGAATGTTGTATTCAGAATGAAACATTCATTTCTCCAATGGTTTTAAGATTGCTCCGTCAAAACGCCATCTCCAACTGAACAGAAACATCGTCACTTTCAGGTTCCTGTGTATTCAATTTGGAAAGGGAAATACCCAATAATCGCACAGGCATTTTTAATGCTTCCTGTTTCAGTAATGCTTCCACAATTGGGAATACTTCATCCGAGGCCGATAAAAAATCCCCTACCGTTTTACTTCTGGTCTGTACCGTAAAATCGTTGTATTTGATCTTTACAGTAACTGTTTTCCCCTTCACTCCTGATTTTTTCGTCCTCCTCTCCAATTCTTCGGAAATTTTCTCAAGCAGCTCAAGTGCTGAATTTTCCGTGCTGATGTCTTTGGAAAACGTTCTTTCTGCAGCAATGGACTTTCGAATACGATCTGGTTTTACTTCACTGTGCTGGATACCACGAACGATATCGTAAAAATGACGTCCTGATTTACCAAAATATTGATCTAGATAGCTTTTGGACTTATGTTTTAAGTCGCTACCATTAAAGATTCCGTGTAACTTCATTTTTTCGGCGGTCACCTTCCCTACTCCGAAGAATTTCTCAATGGGCAATTGATTGAGGAAATCCAGCACTTCTTCTGGTGGAATCGTTTTTTGACCATTCGGTTTGTTGATATCCGAGGCGATTTTTGCCACAAATTTATTCACTGAGATTCCTGCAGAAGCATTCAAGCCAGTTTCTTCTTTGATTCTAAAACGTATCGCTTCTGCCAGAATTGTTGCCGACTGATGTTGATACTTGTTCTCAGTAACATCCAGAAATGCTTCATCTAATGACAAAGGCTCAACCAAATCAGTAAACTCAAAGAAGACATCACGAATCTTATTCGACACTTCCTTGTAACGTTCAAATCGTGGGTTGACAAAAATCAGTTGAGGACACCGTCGTGCGGCGATTGAACTTGGCATCGCAGATCGAACTCCGAATTTTCGTGCCTCATAACTAGCTGCAGCCACTACTCCACGCTCTCGAGATCCTCCAACCGCAATGGGTTTATTTCTGTACTCGGGATTATCCAACTGTTCGACAGAAGCAAAAAAAGCATCCATATCTACATGAATGATCTTTCGAATGGGAAATGGAAATTCTTCGGTGCTCACTTTGACAAATGCATTAAATTTCCTTCTGGCAAAATACTGAAAATAGAAGTCGGAATCGAGGCCGATTTCATTGCGTCATTTGTCCAAACGTTGCAGGTATTGAACATGTGATAATTCCCATGCGCTTCGTAAAAATTATCGGTTAGGCCATAGCCATGACCGGGAATGAGAATTGGAACATTATCTTTCATCAAAAAAGTCGACTCCACAAAGTGAATCATCCTGAAGTACGATTTTCTGGAGATCTTTACTTCGCGAATCGTTTCAGAGCTCTGGGGCTTATCCATAAATTCTACGTGCATTGCTGTAGGACTTGGAAGAAATATCGCTTTTATCGCAGTCGATGCCTTTAATTCGGCCCAAGTAGGTGTGTCGAGGAAAAATCCCTTATCTCCCCATCCAATAGCAATGTAATCAAGGTGATTTTGATCCTTGTAATCATCAACATCGAACAATTCGAGCCAGTCTTTTTGATGTGTTGTTGTCGGCATGCAAATGTCCGTATGCACTCCATTGGATCGAATGTAAACGGAAATTTCCTTTCTGGAATCTACTTGTCCGCACGAAAAAATCATCCCAAAAAGAGCGAACACAATATAGAAACAAATAAACCCGAAGAAACACTCCAATGCGATGAGGAAAACGCGGATGGTCTTCTTGGCTATTGGGAGTACTTTTTGCATTTTTTACCGTGATTATCCTGCCATATCAATGTTGTAGAGCTTCCATTCCCCCTCGAACTTCTTGAACGATAAGATGGTTGCACTTTCAAAGATTTCGCCGTCAATTTCCATTTCGGTCGTGATCACAACGACGTATGTCATCTTTCCTGGACTATCTTCCATGGGCTGGATATCTCTGTACGATTGTGATTTTAAGTTTTCAACCGCTGACGCATCGAATAAAATATCAAAAGCATCTGAAAAAGAGTTCTTTGACCAGTCACCTTCGAAGGTAGACATTGGAAAATGCGATTGGCGAATAACTTCTTCAACATCTCCATCAACAATGGCCTGAATATTCGTTTCCCAAAAATGCTGAGGCTCGGTCTTCTTGATGCTTTGAGCGTAAGAAGTCGTGTTAATAAGAAAAATTCCTGTAAGCAAGGTAAAAAGAGTCTTCATCGATTTGGGTATTTTGTGCAAGATAACATTTCTAAAACTGAATTGCATAAATGATACCAAAATCACTCAGCCACGTTACTGATACGCTCCTGATGATCGAGCCTATTCAATTTGGGTTCAACCAAGAAGCCTCGGAGACAAATTCATTTCAACACAAGCCATCTAGTGATGAGGAAGAAACACTTCAAACACTGGCGTTAGAAGAGTTCCGAAGCTTCGTTGAACAATTGCGCGCGCTGGACGTAAATGTTCAGGTTTTTCAGGACACAATAGACTCATTTACTCCAGATTCCATCTTTCCGAATAATTGGATTTCGACGCACCAAAGTGGTGAGCTCTTCACCTATCCAATGGCGGTTCCTAATCGTAGAGACGAGCGAAGAACTGATATTATTGAATCACTGATAGAAAAATTCGACTTCAAACACACAGATTTAAGTTCTTGGGAGAATAAAAATCCTCCACGATTTTTGGAAGGAACAGGCGGAATGATCTTCGATAGGGTTCATCAGCTGTGTTATGCTGCAATATCTCCACGTGCACATCTCTCTGCACTCAAAGAGTTCTGCGCTATGATTAATTATGAGCTAATCCCATTTGAGGCATATGGGAACGATGGAAAGGCGATCTATCACACCAATGTGATGCTTTCCGTAGGTGAGACATTCGTTTGCGTTGGCATGAACACGATTGCTGAGCAGGACCGAAATAGAGTTCTATCTACTTTTGACGCTACAGGAAAGGAGCTAATTGACTTCACGAATGAACAAATCTATTCGAATTTTGCTGGGAACATGCTACAAGTAAAGAACACCAAAGAAGAAAGGATTATGGTTTTGTCAAATAGTATTTTTCACGCCTTGACTCCTCAACAGAAGTTGCGTTTGGAACACCACAACGATCACTTACTACCTGTTGACATTAAAACGATTGAAAAAATTGGTGGAGGAAGCGTTCGCTGCATGCTTGCTGAAGTGTTTCAACCTCTAGAATAGGGCAAAAAAACAAGAGGAGACATTTCTGCCTCCTCTTAGTTCTAATTTTGAGTGAATTGTGGTTAGACCATCCGTTGGTAAATATAACTTCTATTAACAAGACTAACAATGTGGAATACTTTAATAGTACTATGCGGAATTCCGCACAAACAAATATAATAGATTTTTTTCTTATTTAAATAAATATTTGTAAGTAATTAACAAATAGATAGTTAACTGAAAAAACTTTCCCGAAATGGGCTTAGAAGTCATTTTTATCGCTCAAATCTCACTGGAACAATGCATCGACTTCTAACTGGTTGATCATTAACCTTAGCAGGTTTCCAGGCTGGCATATCTTGAACTATGCGCAGAGCCACCTTATCGACTGCAGGGTCAACACCGAGCGCCACTCTTGAATTACTTACTGTTCCATCCTCTTCAATAATCGCTTCGATAAAGACTGTACCTTCCTGAATTTCTTTTACTCCCTCTTCGAAAGCAAGAACTTCTGACTGGACATAGGCATTCATCGCCTCTTCACCTCCGATAAAAGCTGGCTCTGTATCTGGAAAATCTACCAGGTCAGTTTTGGACGATCCGAAAAATGGATTTCCTCTTTCCGGCAAATTGCTGAAGAGTGTATCGAACTGAAAGGATTTTGAGAAAGACGAATCGCCAAATGACTTGAACTCAAAAAATCCGTCCATATCATCGAAGCCATTAAAGGTGATGGTGGTGTCAAATTGAAACGTGTTCATGAAAGATGAATCATTAAAACTCTGCATCAATTCCTCCATCTGACTCTGTAATTGTTGCATTGATTCATTCATTTGCTGTCGCATTTGTTCGAATGTAGAATCCGCATCTCCACCGAAGGAAAATGAGAACCCAGAATCATCGAAAGAATCAAAGAAATTATCGAAGCCCATTTTCTGTCTCACTTGTTGTTCTCCAACTAAACATGCGTACATGTCGACGTGATTCTCTTCCAAATCCATTTCGCGCGTAACTTCACCTTGCAGATTGTAGAACTTCCAGTTGCCAATAGCTTTACCTTCGTCGAATTGACCAGTTGTCTTCAATACTCCGTTTGCATGAAACATATCAAAACTTCCTGATCCAGATTTGAATTTAGAAACAGTCATTTTTTCGCCTGAAGGATAAAAGGACAAAAACTTACCATTCAATAGGCCGCTCTTGTATGCTCCAACTGCACGTTGCTGCCCGTCCTTGTATATTTCCTCAAACTTACCATGAAGCTCTCCCTTCTTATAGTTGTAAGTTGATCTGATTCCGGAGAACGTATTGTACGAGTCACACTCTCCAGAAAAATTCTGCTCACGTGACGCGCAATCAACCTGAGAAAAAACTGTTGAAATACTGAGAAAAAATAGTACGATTGTTGTTTTCATAACACTGATAATTCTTTGGTAGTCAAATTTCAAAAAATTGATAGAAAGATAAAAATGTGCCCTCAATTATTAACAATTTTTAAAAAGTGCGGGATTCCGCACTCTGCAACACGGAAAACACGTGAAATTCACTCAGTGAACTTCATCAAACGACTACAAAACAACACTTTACAATATTATTTTAGTATATTGGACACACCAATGATCTAAAGGCCTTTTTTTTCATGAGCCGATTAATTAGATTTGTTTAGTGCTGTTCTACATGACAGACCTAACTTTCACTGGATAAACAACACGAGATGGTATTCGTGTTAAAAAAGAATTAATAGCTCGATCCTTGTGATCGGGTTATTTTATTTTTAGACAGTTTCCACACTATTTTCTCACATTTTAGTGTTACTTCCTGAACATTTCTTGTTTTACGTTTATTGAGAAATTCATTTTTGTATTTTCGCTTATGCAACGATTCTTCGCGACTTTATTCGTATTAATCCTGTCTCCCCTAATACTCCTTACGCTTATTCTGGTTTGGCTTTGGGATCGCAATGCTCCTGTGTTTATTCAAGAACGCATTGGGATGCACAAGGAGACATTCTTTGTCTATAAAATTCGCACCATGCGCGACGGTAAAATTACAGGGATTGGTCGCGTATTGCGAAAGACTGGAATTGATGAACTCCCGCAATTGTTCAACATCATGAAGGGCGAGATGAATTTTGTCGGACCTCGACCACTCACCAAAGCTGATATCGTTCGCCTCAATTGGGATTCCTCTTCGCATGAACTCCGTTGGAGTGTTCTTCCAGGAATAACGGGAATGGCTCAACTGGTCAACGTATGCGATGCTCAGGTATCTTGGGACTGTGACATGCGCTACATCGAAACCCGATCGGTTAAGACCGACCTTGTCATTCTTTGGAAGTCATTTCTCGTTCCAGTTATCGGAAAACAAAAAGCTAAACAATTCATTCACAAAAGCACGACTTCATGAAAGTTCTCGTAAACGGAATAGGTAACATTGGCACAACGCTACT
This sequence comes from Crocinitomicaceae bacterium, assembly GCA_045105095.1. Lineage (GTDB taxonomy): Bacteria > Bacteroidota > Bacteroidia > Flavobacteriales_D > Crocinitomicaceae > UBA4466. The sequence goes on from JBGCDF010000032.1 coordinate 10,167, forward strand.
CGCATTACTCATCGAGCATAAGGAGTTGCTCAACATTGAGGATGTTTTTGCTTTGAAAAATAAGCCTTTGCCTTGGCAGGAGGATGATTTGAATTATCTGAGTTCAATTGGGGTACGCGTTTGTTCCCGTATTGTGGAGGATGACTACGAGTTTCTGGATTCCATTGTTGACGAAGTAGACTACATATTTGATTGCACCAATAACGGCGGAGGAATGCTGAACAAGCAGTGGTACGTCGATTTACCTAATTTAACAGGTGCTTGCGCCCAAGGAAGTGAGAAAAAGTTTGGCGTTTCATACATGTCGGGAGTGAATGATCAAGCCATTAAGAACAAGAAATTTGTCCATGTTGTTTCGTGTAACACGCATTCGCTGGCTAGTTTATTAACAACTTTTACTGGAGCAAATTTAGAGCGCCACACAGAATCCGATTTTGTGGTAGTCAGAAGATCTGAGGATATTGGAAATCATCAACGACTGGTTTCTGCAAACGTTGTCGCGCGGCATTTAGATGAACAAATTGGCACTCATCATTCAGTAGATGTCGTAGATTTATTCGCTACCAATAAACTACTGCCTACTGTGACTTCCTCTGATGTTACCACTCCCAGTCAGCTCATGCACGCCGTGCGCTTTAATATCGGATTAAAAGGAAGAATGAATCGTGAAGAAATTGACGAAAGCATTGCCAACAATTCATTTATCGCCACCTCGACTAAATTTGATTCGAATGTTATTTTCGAACGTGGACGACGAATCGGTTTTCAAGGAAGAATTTATTCTCACGCCATTGTTATTGCGAATAACCTGATCATTGGGAGGGATTCTATCAAAGGCTGGGCATTTATCCCGCAAGAAGGAAACACGCTTCTGTCTACGATTAATGCGTTTCTTATTCAAACTGGGAATGAGCATTATTCATCGACTATGGAAGTGCTGAAAAAACAGCTTCTGAGGGATCGTTGGTAAGTTACTCCTTAACGAGTTTCCTGTTCAGAGAGTTTCCATTTTCAAAAAGGACATTGATAACATACACTCCTGAAGATAAGAACTCTACATCCACATCTGCGGTCTTTGCTTCAATTTCCCCATCAGAAATAACCATCCCCTTGGCATCCAGAATGCGATAGTGCTTTATGTGATTTTCTGCTCTTAGACTAAGTAAATTGTTCATTGGATTTGGGAAAACGCTTAGATCAATACTTTCAACAGGATGGATTCCGGAAACTGAATCATTATCCGCAATAAAGGCTGTCGAAGTATTTGTTCCAATTACTCCAAAACTTATATTCGAGATCGTGGCGACAACGGATTCGGTTGCTTCGATATCAAACTCATCAATAACGGGAATACTCACAGTTGTTGAATTCACTCCTATTCCAATTTGAAAGGTTTGCTGATTAACAAAATCAACTCCTGGAATGGCAGTTCCCCCACTTAAATCGAGCGTTCCGCTAATCACTGCCCCTGTTCCGTTTAGCACATTTCCATCAAATGAAACGATGAACTCCACATCAGAACCAAGCTCGGCTCCGTCGGAAGGTGAATGAATGGAAACCACGGCAAGAGCACATTCGTCATCAATGATGTATGCAACATCCGAATCTGTGCCAATGCTACCAATATTTGGATCATCAATCATTGCGGTTAAGGATTCATCACATTCTACCAATATGTCGTCATAAATCGGAATGGTAATTTGTGTGGAGTTTGAACCATTTGGAATGGAAAACGCACTGGGCGTACTTAAGCAGTCATTGAATGGATTAGCGCTTCCCGAATAGTTTATCGATCCAGTTATTGGAGCTCCAGATGTATTTATGACTCCGTTGTCCAGAGAAACTGTAAATTCCATGTCTGATGCGCCTTCAACTCCATTAGTCAATTGCGACATTGATAGCGAATATTGCCCTGAATCATCATCGATAATTTGGGCCTGAGCCATTGTATTTCCCGGCGCTCCAATATTGAGACCAACAATGAGGATATCAATTATCTCAGTTGGTTCTAAAATAGGATCATCATAAACAGTGAGAGTAACAGTCGTAGACGAAGCTCCCACAGGGATAGAAAATCCATTCAGTGGAGCAAAATCTGCTCCGAACAAGGCAGAAGAGTTCAGAAAAAAGAATGTTCCGGTTATTGGTGCTCCAGAGTTATTAATCACTCCTCCTTCAAGAAATACGTTGAATATCACGTCAGAAGTTCCTTCAACCGCATCGGCTGGGGAAGTCATAGAAATCACTAAAGACTGAGCATCATCGTCGGCAATCAATGCGTCTCTGGTCTCATTAACAATGTACCCCGTATTCACATTGGATATTGTTGCGATAATTGTCTCGTTTGGCTCCTGAATTGCATCGTCAAGTACTACAATATCAATTGTATCTACCGATGCTCCTGCGGGAATTGAAAAACTGCTCGGACCTGAATAATCCACCCCATCGATTGCCGTTCCTGTATAACTGATGGTTCCTGATATTGGCGCCCCTGTGGTATTCACACCTCCATTCGGCATAAAAACGAGAAACGAAACATCCGAACT
>JBGCDF010000033.1:0-16233 GCA_045105095.1 Crocinitomicaceae bacterium
CAAGGCTTTTCGTTGTCCCACTAGGGCTCGAACCTAGACTCTTCGGTACCAAAAACCGACGTGTTGCCAGTTACACCATAGGACAGTTTCACAACTGTCTCAACAACTATTAAAACCAGTTGCGGGTGCAAATGTAATAACAAAATCTACAATCTCAAAAGCTACCAGAAAAAAAATTATCTTTTATTTTTTGAAGCTGCTCGAACCAAGCTTTCAAATTTTGGCATTTTTTCACGTCTGCAATTCTTCCATCAAGGGATATATTTTTAAATTCGCAAAGCCTTACCGCCGCCAAATCGTTTTTTGGTAGGCTGTTTAGAACAACGCTTATGAATTACAGAAAAATAAACACGTACCTCGGATGGTTCGTTTTTTTAATTGCAACAATCGTTTATTTCCTAACGATTGAGGACACAGTAAGTTTATGGGATTGTGGTGAGTACATCACCGCAGCGTATAAATTAGAAGTAGGTCACCCTCCTGGAGCACCTTTGTTTATGGTACTTGGGAGATTATTCTCTTTCTTCGCAGGTGGTGAAGATGCCGCTGTTTGGATCAACCGACTTTCTGGTTTATCTAGCTCATTGACCATCTTATTCATGTTCTGGTCGCTGACAATGTTGATCAAAAAGATGATCCTCAAAGCACGAAATGTACTTTCAACTGGAGATAAAGTCGCCGTATTTGGTGGAGCTGCAATTGGGTCGTTAGCGTATGCGTTTACAGAATCTTTCTGGTTCTCAGCAGTGGAAGGTGAGGTATATGCAATGTCATCATTGTTTACCGCAGCCATCTTTTGGGCCATCCTTCGATGGGACGAGGAAATGGGAATGGTCGCACGAGGACTTCGCGTTAAGGGGTATTCACCCGATCGTTGGTTGCTCTTAATCATGTTCATGCTTGGATTGGCCGTTGGAGTTCACCTCTTGGGTATTCTTGTGATCCCAGCTATTGCGTTTGTTATTTACTTCCGATTCTCGAAGAAAGTGAACCTCGCAGGAATCATGATCACAGGTGTTCTATCGATTATCATCCTCGGATTTATCCAGAAAGCAGTCATCTCAGGAACCATCGCCTTAGCGTCATCATTTGAAGTTTCGTTTGTAAACTCCTTGGGAGCGCCGTTTTATTCGGGGACAATTTTCTTCTTTGCTTTGATGGTCATCGCCAGTGTACTAATTCTGAGATTCGCTCGTAAAAGAGGACTCAGAATTCTCTACACATCAATTATGGGACTTATCCTTGTGATTGTAGGATTCGGTTCGTTTGCGGTAATCGTAATTCGTTCGAATGCCAACACGCCATTGGATGAAAATGATCCTGAGAACCTGGTAACACTTCAGGCATACCTAGAACGTGAGCAGTACGGATCGGCACCGATTCTTTTCGGGCAGTACTGGAACTCAAATGAGAATCCACGTGCTGATTACGACGATTTAGGAGAGACATACCTCCGTCGATTCGTTGTGGAAAGAAACGATTCGGATGTCAAAGCATTCAAGGATGAAAAGAGAGCCAAAGAATTTGCAAAAGGCATTAAAGGTTCGACAGTAAATGAGAAATATTACCTATCGAACTCACGGATTCGAGAGAATGCCGTGGCGACATATGCTCAAACGACTTTCCTTCCAAGAATGTACTGGAACAATAAAAGTGACGGGAAAGTTAGCGGTTACAAGAATTGGTCGGGTTACGATCCCAAAGTAGACAAAGGAACAGAGAAAGGTGCGGATGGAAACCGTCTGCCTTCATTCGGTGAGAACATGCGATACATGATGAATTACCAAATGAACTTCATGTACTGGCGCTACTTTATGTGGAACTTCGCAGGAAGACAGAATGATATTCAAGGGCACGGAAGTGCAATGCGTGGTAACTGGAAATCCGGATTTAGTGTAATTGATGATGGGCGTTTGGGTAATCAGGATGCAGCTCCTTATTTCACGCAAGATAACCCATCAAACAATGCTTTCTTCCTACTTCCTTTGATTTTAGGATTGATCGGATTGATCTTCCACTTCTACAAAGCACCAAAAGATGCTTTCGTAGTATTTCTGGCCTTCTTATTTACTGGAATTGCGATTGTAATATATCTAAACCAAAAACCATTCGAACCAAGAGAACGTGATTATGCATATGCAGGGTCCTTCTATTTCTTCGCGTTATGGATGGGTATCGGTGTGTATGCACTTTACGAAGCCTTCAAATCCTTTGGCAAGAAGGAATTGGGCCGAATAGGGATTGTTGTTGGAGCGGGTCTGCTCTTGTTCTTGATTGCAGATGCAGCGGGAGGAGAATTGACGCGCACAGTTACATGGTTGATTATTGCCGTGATCGCCGCGATCGCCATCGGTATCATGATGCTTCTCTCAAAAGTCTTAAAGAAAGATGAACATGGGGCAGGAGCAGCGATATTACTGACCTTAGCAGTTCCATTGATTTTGGCTTTCCAGGGATGGGACGATCACGATCGTAGTTTGAAAACATCTGCACGAGATTTAGCATCGAATTACCTGATGTCTTGTGAGAAGAATGGAATCATCTTTACGAATGGAGATAACGATACGTTCCCATTGTGGTATATGCAAGAAGTAGAAGGATACAGAACGGACATCCGTGTATGTAACTTATCACTCATGCAAACGGACTGGTATACGGATCAGATGAAGATGAGAGCATACGAATCGGATCCGCTTCCAATTAAGTTTACGGAGGATCAAATTTTGATGTACGCTGGAAACACAGATCAGATTTATTTCTTCGATCTGATGCAATTGTTCCAACGCGCTTCTCCGGAGTTAACAAAGAAAGTGATCGGATTGAGAACAAAAGCGAGTCCAAATGAAACGAAATCTGCATTAGCTCAATTTGCACGTGGTGCTTCTTCTATTTTATCAGGAGTAACTGGATCAGATGCGAAAACAACGGCTAGATTGGATAGGATTCGTGCCATCGTTGTAGCTCAACCAGGAGAAAATCTTGCGGATGATATCTACAAACGATACAGCGCTTGTTTAGAGGTGTTGATGGCATCTCAAAATCCGAATGGTTCGGTGAAGATGACATCAAAAGCAGCGCAGGGACTGCAATCTATGTTGTTAGACTTCGAGCGCGCATGGGATTTCACAGACCTTGAAGATGCAATGGCATTTACACGAAATGATGAGAACTTAGTGGAGATAGAGGGTCAACAAAAGGTACGTATCTTCCCAAGTTCTGGATTCGTATTACCTGTTAACTTCGAAAATGCAATCAAGTCTGGATTGATCACGAAAGATCAAAAGAGTGAATGTGCGAATGAGCTTCGATTCAACTTCGATAAGCAATACATCACACGTGAGCAAGCTATGATGTTAGATATCATGGCAAACAACGATTGGAAACGTGGACTTTATTTCTCTTCTCCGGGAGGATCTGAAGTAGCATTGGCGCTTTACCGTCGTGGATACGTGAAGCAAAATGGAATGGCGTTCGAAGTAAGTCCATTGAATAGACCAAACGAGCGCATGAACTCTGAGCGCATGTATGAGAATTTGATGAAGAATTATCAATACGGTGAGATGGCAAATCCAGATGTGTTGACAGATTACTACACACGTCGTCATACGAAGCAGTACCGTTCTCATTTCTATAGCCTTGCTGAGGAATACATGATGAAAGTGTATCAAGCGGAAAACAATCCTGGAATGAGCATGTCAGAAAAGGAAGTGGCGGAATGCGAGAAGCGAGTGATTGCATTGTTGAAGAAGTCATTAGAAGTAATGCCAGCGGATGTGGTAATCGATTACGGTGAGCCTAGTCGAAGCAGAGACCCACGAGAAGGGTATCCTCAACTCGATGGAAGCGGTCAAATCTTGAGAGATGAGAGAGGACAAGAAGTGAAATTGAAAGCATACATTGATGGAGAGCTTCACAACTACGTAACACTTTTCTACGAAGCGGGTGATGTGAAATCTGCGGAGAAGTTAGGAAATACAGTAGCGGAACAATTGGAGTCAATCATCAATTACTTCGATCAAAGTGATGTCGAGTTCTTGACCGATGGTAGAAACCGTGAAGACTTCTTTGCGGCATTGAATGCATACTATATCTTGAATACTTCGGCGATTAACACCGGACAAGAAAAAGGTAAGTTGGCAACACGTACGAACAAGCAATTGAAGTACTACAACACAACGATGTATCCTAGGATAATCAAAGCCTTGAAAGAGCGAGCGAAAGAAAATGGTGAGAGTTTGAATTCATCGAATGGAGGAGATTTCTCTAACGCGATGAGAATGTTGGACGAGTACCAAAAAGGAATGGCAATGGAATTCGGATATATGCCGAAACCAAATGCAAGGAATAATGCATTGCCAACAGGTCCTGGTGGAGAGCAAATGCCATCAATGGAGGAAATTGAGGCAATGCTGAAGGCACAGAACCCAACACAGGATTCAACCTTGCCTTAGGACACTAAGATGAAGATCTTTAGAACCCCCATTTATTTTCCGTGGTTTTTCCCGCGGAGAAGATGGGGGTTTTCTTCTGCGTCAAATGCTGTATTTCTTACGTTTGATGACGGTCCTACGCCTGAGTTAACGAATTGGATTTTGGATTACCTCGATCAGGAAGGAGTGAAAGCGACCTTTTTTTGTGTGGGATCGAATGCAAAGAAACATCCTGAATTGATGGATCGGATGACGAGCTCGGGGCATGCAATCGGAAATCATACCATGCGCCATGAGAAAGGAACCAAAATTTCACGTAAGGAATATTTGAACTCGATTAAGGAAGCTTCGAACTACATCGATAGCAAGCTGTTCCGTCCGCCGTACGGACGATTACCCATGGTTTACGGTAGAAAGATCAGAAGTGAGTACCAAATTGTTATGTGGTCCTGGTTGTCGTATGATTACGATAATTCGATTCCAGTGACGCGCATTTTGGAAGAGGCGTACCGTATTAAATCAGGAGATATTTTGGTCGTTCACGATAATGAAAAGGTGATGGGTCGCATCAAAGTATTGTTGCCAGAGTTGGTGAAAATCATCAAAGACAAAAACCTGAAATTTGAAGTACTTAACAAACAATTTCAGTTATGAAAAAGAATGAAAATTGGATTACTTTTTTTCGAAGGTAAGATCGTAGGAAATTCCATCGTATTCAATCGAATATTTCATTTCATCTTTCTTGATATATACTATATCATATGTGGGAAAGCACCCGCAACTAACGAAGGGTTTACTCGGAAGGTTTTCCATCAAAGCATATTCTGGCTCAAGCATCATCTTTTTCTTATCTCTTTCTCCCCAATGTCCGAAATTCAGTTCTTGGCCATTTTCCATAACGGCGTAAATTCGATCGAACGTGGAATTGTCCTTTCTATCCTCTCGACTCCCGTCCAAAACAAATTTGTATCCTACGATATCCTCGTAAAGTACACTTTCCGTCGAATCAACTCCGTTTACGCGATAATCCTTAATTACCCAAACTCCTTCGTGAATACGTCTTTCCTTTCTTGATTTCGAACAACCGAAAATTAGTGCTGCAGTGAATAGAATAATGATGAATCGGGGTTTCATAAAAGGTGATTTTATCAACCTTTAACGTAGTTTTGAGTCAAATATTTCAGAAAGGAAAGTGCTCAACGATTTTGAAGGTCCAATTACTTTCGCTTATAGACAGGGACAGTAGAGCAGGGTTCTCCGTACATGATACTTTTGGCAACAGGTTGAAGGTGCTTCACCAATTCAGTCATAGCGAATGCAGGATCAGCAACATCAGCGCATCCTTTGATGATGATCCGTCCATCCTTGTATTCATCCAAAGGTTCTGATTGGATACGTTTCAAGATCAACTGCTTCTCCAAATCCGCTTTCGTTCCAATAATAAAATCTGTAGTGAATGGAAATAAACGCGAACCGATCAGCATGTACGCCCAAGTTGGAATAATCGCATCTACTTTACAATGAACGTAAACTGCCTTTCCTTCAAATTCAGACCAATCCATATCTTTTACCCACGCTCGGAAATCTTTCTCTTTCAAAACCAAACCTTGCCAAAGCTGCTCGGAAATGTCCAATTCAGTGAGAGCAATACGCGGTCTAAAGTCCGCCAGATCCATGGAAATTAAGCCACTTTGCTGTACTTTATTTACGATTTCATCCATACGATAAAGTTAATGATTTTCGTTGAGCGGTAAACGGACGGTAAAGGTTGTTCCCTTTCCAATAGTACTTTTCACGTTAATCTGACCTCCGTGTTCTTCAATGATCAATTTTACATAGTACAGTCCAAGTCCGAAGCCTTTCACGTCATGACGATTTCCAGTAGGAACACGATAAAATTTATCAAAGATCATTTTGACATCGTCTCGCTTGATCCCAATTCCGTTATCAACGATATCCAGAGTGAACCAGCGCTTGTCAGAGTAGGTTTTTGCCACAATCTGAGGAGTTTCCTCGCAGTACTTCACGGCATTGTCCATCAAATTATAGACGACATTAGATAAGTGAACGGGATCCACGTCGATTTCAAATTGTGTTGCATCCAATTGAAGTTGAATATCGCCACCAGTCTCCATTTGGTTGAAATCGAAGTTGTCTTTTACCTCACCTAACAGTTCGTGCATGTCGAAGGGTTCTTTCTTCAGTGAAAGGGAGTCCTTGCTCATCTTGGCCACGTTTAATACACGTTCCACTTGGTGCTCTAAGCGTTTATTCTCCTTGAAGATGATGCCAGCGTACTGTTGTAATTTCTCTTGATCGTTGATATTACTGCGCATAATCATTTCCGCAGAAAGTCCAATGGTCGAAATCGGTGTTTTCAGCTCATGCGTCATGTTGTTAATGAAGTCCGTTTTTACCTCGGATAAGCGTTTTTGTCGCATGATGACACTTACCGTAAATCCGAAGAAAATAAGGATAACAACAACAATAAAAATGAGGTAGAAGTAAGGCGAATATGAAGCGTCAGGTTCGGCGATTGAACTGGGTTCCTGAATAGCGGGGAAGAAAACGGTGAAATAATGTCCGTCCTTATTCCATTGCGCCTCTGATATGGGAACTTCTGAGGTGCTTTTCTCTATGGAGGCAAAGGTTGAGTCACCAATGTATTCGATCAGGTTACCAAAAACAATGGAGTCCGTGAAACAATCGTAAATACCGTACTGGAAGTCGTGTCGGACTTGCTGAGCATAGAATTCTCGCTTGAGAAGTGTTTCTAAATAATAGGGTTGTAGCTCTTCATTGATGTCAACCGAAAAATAGTTTGGTTCAATCTGTTTTACAGCACCATACATGTCGTACACATCTGAACTGTCAGAACTATGAAGAGAAATATCCCTAAGTACATTACTTAATGCAATGTAGGTGTTCTCTGAAAAACGAACGAAACTTAAGCTGTCGTCTCGCTGCTGAATTTCGATGGATTTGGCTTGAGTGGCAACGGTTCTTTGAACCCATACCCCCTGAATGATCATAATACTTAGGATGGATAAAATCCCAAGTACAATTACCGCATTGATGGTCTTTCTATTCACACTTTAAAGGTACGAAATCTTATTTCTCACCGAGAGAGGAAACAACTTTTTAGCAAATGATTAACACAGCGCGAAAACGAACTATTCGCCCCACATCGAGTCAGAAAGATTAAGAAAAAAGTAGAACTGGGAGCTAGAATCCCTGTACACCATTTACAGTAGTATACTTCAGAACATTCTTTTTCTCTGGGTGAATACGAGCAAATGCCGATTGAACAGCCAAGGTTCCTTCATGGAAACCACACAAGATCAATTTAAGCTTGTTTTGGTAAGTGTTTACATCACCAATAGCGTAAATTCCTGGGATGTTCGTTGAGTAATCCAGCGTATCAACTTTAATTGCGTTCTTCTCAATTTCGAATCCCCAGTTCGCGATTGGACCAAGACTAGGCTTCAATCCGAATAAAGGAATAAAGTGATCAGTCTCAACAATTTTTTCTCCTTCCGTTTTGTGCTTTATAGTAACGTTTTCCACATGACCATTTCCACCAATACCTATTACCTCAGCTTCCGTGATCAAGTTGATTTTTCCAGTATCAGCTAAATCCAATACTTTCTGAACAGAATCTAAATGTCCTCTAAATGAAGAGCGTCTGTGCACCAATGATACCTCAGTAGCAATTTTATTTTCTGTTAAGAAAATTGCCCAATCCAATGCGGAATCTCCACCACCAGCAATCACACAACGTTTACCACGATAGAACTCAGGATCTTTAATAATGTATTCTACACCTTGATCTTCGTATGACTCCAAGCTCTCGATAGGTGGTTTACGCGGTTCGAAAACGCCTAATCCTCCAGCAATCATAACGATTGGGGCATGGTGCTTCGTCCCTTTATTCGTTGTAACAATGAATGTTTCATCCTCCAACTTTTCAATGTCCACTGCTGCTTCTCCAAGCGTATATCCTGCTTTGAAAGGTGCAGCTTGTTCTACCAAATTGTCGATTAATTCACCAGCGAGAATAGATGGGAATCCTGGGATATCATAAATCGGTTTTTTAGGATAGATTTCTGAACATTGGCCTCCTGGTTGAGGGAGTGAGTCAATCAAGTGACACTTCAATTTCAATAAACCAGCTTCAAAAATTGTGAAAAGTCCTACAGGTCCAGCTCCGATGATGATGATATCCGTTTCGATCATTTTGTTTGATGTTTGAGCCGACAAATTTAACGAAACAAGTTCAATAGAGGGTAATGAACATCACAAAGTTTACTCTGAGTAAATGGTTTTACTGGATACAAAAAAGTCCCACAAGATCATTACTCATGGGACTATTATTGATAATAAATTTTATTTCGTTAAAGCGAACTGAATAGGTAGTGTCATCTCAGCACTAACTGCTTTACCATCCTTTATTCCTGGTTTCCAGTCGGGCATGTTCGAAATAACCCGCGTCGCTTCCTTATTAAATGCTTCATACTCCGAAGCTCTGGCGAGTTTTACATGTTCGATCTTTCCCGTTTTGGACACAACGAACTTCACATATACCTTGCCTTCGATGTTTTTATTCGCCAAACCTTTCGGGTACTGAATGTTTTCTTGAATGTAGGTAACCATTGCTGTCATCCCTCCTTTGAATTCAGGTTGAGACTCCATATCTCCTAGGATGATTTCGGCCTTTGGCTGTTCCTTCACTGGTTCAGCGTTTGATGTGAGTTGAACACTCATCGTTAGTACAATGCCAGCGATAGCCACTGGAATTAAGATTACTTTTTTCATGCTAAATGTATTTTTAGTTGTTAATTGAATAATTCGTTTTTGAAGCAGTGATTTCCGATTGAATCCATTTGCTAAATCAGGGATGGACACTCCCAAGTGGGAGGAAAGTAGTGCATAACTATATGCTTTGATGTTTTGTTCTTTGCTGGTACATGCGTGATCAGCCAAGTATTCATGATTTTCTTTCATACGCGATTCCCAGAGGTAGATTACCGGATGAAACCACAGAAGGCAGCGAAGTACACGAACAAATATAAGGTCTAGGGAATGCTTTTGACGCGAATGAGCTAACTCATGGTCAAGTATGAACTGCACATTTTCCAATTGATATTCACTGATGTAAATTGCGTTGAAATGGGAGTAAGAGTAGGCTGAGTTTGAGACCAAATAAATGCGTTGTTTTCCTAATCGATTCAGGAGTTTGGCATCTGAAGGCTTGATCACCTTTCGTAAACTCCATCCAAGATGAAGTAGACTGAGTGCTATTCCTCCAAGGTAGATCCAATACATCCAGTTGACGGAAAATGTAGATGTGGAGATCGCTTCAGATGACTCGTTAATTTCGATGATCGGAAGCTCAATTGCAAGGTCATTTAGTATGCTTCCTCCTGAATAATGATACGCCATTCCAAGAGCTACTGAAACGATCGGAAATCCCATGAGGTACCAGCGATTGATTGCTAGATTTCGTCCATCGTGATTCATTCTTAGGTAAACCAGATACCCAAAAAGTAGATTGATGGAAATTAATGTGAGATTCAGCCAACTCATGATTTCTTGATTTGATCCATGATTTGTTCAAGTTCCTGCGCCGAGATATTTTTCTCCTTCATAAAATAGGAAAGAAGGTTCTCCGCAGATCCTCCAAAGTAATTGTCAATGAGATGATTTGCCGACTGATTGGCGTAAGATTCTCTTGATACTAATGGGTAGTATCTGTGCGTTCGACCGAAGGGCTCATGCGCGACGATTTTCTTTTTCTCTAGAATGCGTATGATCGTTGAAATAGTATTATAGGCAGGCTTCGGTTCAGGGAATTTCGCTACGATTTCCTTCACAAAGGCTTTTTTCAGATCCCAGAGAATCTGCATTACTTGTTCTTCGGCTTTGGTAAGTTCTTGCATCTGATTGATCGTTTCAACAAATATAAACTAAAAGTTTAGTTGTACAACTATAAATTTAGTTAAAAGAAAAAACAGAGGCTTGAGATCATGTATTGACCGATCAAAAAAAGTCAAGTAAAAAAGTCTACTGCCTCTAGATATCCTCTCGCGATCTGGTATTCACACAATTGCTTATCTTTAATCCATCAAAATCGTATTGTATGTACTACAGATTTCTACTTCCCTTATTTTTGATTTTTATTTCGTTCACTGCTTTTTCACAACAACTGGAAAAGATGATTCTTGAGGATTGGAAAGATGGCGCTTGGGTAAATCGTATGCAAGAACTTCCTTTTTACGATGAAGAAGGTCGACTGATCAAAAAAGAAATTGCGCATTGGAATCCTTCATTAACTGCATGGGAAGAGCGAACAAAGACGGAATTTGAACGTGCTGAAGATGGAGTGCTAGTGAGCAAGGAAACTTACAAATGGGACACAGAGCTCTCAAACTGGTTTCCAAGTCTGAAAGCAAGCTACACAGTGAATACTCAGAATAGGCCCACTTACGTTTTAACAGAAACCCACGATGGGGATGGTTGGGAAAATCAATCTGTTGATGAATTCGAATATGATACGAAGGGTCGATTAAAGAAGAAACAGCTCAGCCGTTGGAATACATCAACACAGTCATGGGCTGTGTATCGGAAGTACGAGTATCAGATGGAGTCGGACCGAAAAACAGGGTACACCATTTATTTTTGGGATAACAAAGTAGCCGAATGGCAATTATATAAACGTGCGGTGTATCAGTATGACTCAAATGAATCAGTAGAGTACATTGAATTCGACACGTGGATAGACGGAAAATGGAAGAAACACTCCATCCGAAAGAATGTTCTTGACGATGAAGGAGCATTGAGCGCGATTGACGTGGATATCTTTGATCATGAATCGGAAGTTTGGGAAGAGTCGACGCATGTGGACTACGAATTGACTGATTTCGGGAAATTATCGACGTCAACTAGCAAAAAGCGGCAATCGGAAGGATGGAAAAATCTTCAACGTTCGACGTATTACTATTCTGAAGACGGGGCTATGATTTCCGAGTGGAGAACTGCCATAGAAATGGAATTGTTTCCGAATCCTGCGTTGGAAAGACTCACAATACGCTCGTTGCCAATAGGCAAGTTGACAGTTTTGGATGCGCTCGGCAAAGTGGTGCTTCAGTCAGAGAATACAGATCAAGAGATGCAGTTGGATATCTCTGGATGGGAGATGGGTACATACTCTGTCCTGGTTGATGGGAATGAAGTCCGCCAGTTTGTGAAACAATAAGCGATAGTTGATTTAATCGTGTTGATTCTCCTCAATGATTTCATCAACTTGATGGAAAATCAATGGTAATTCGGCTTCTACCTTAGTGGCAATTTCCATCACTTTAATCATGTCCTCATCTTGGCTGGCCGCCTTCTCAAGAGCAATAACCATTTCGAGTATTCCAGTCAACCCAAACATGGAAAGGCTTGGTTTGATCTTATGAGCATGCAGTCGTATAGCTGGGAAGTCTTCTTCCTTGATACCTGCTTTAATCGCAGCTTGATATTCGCGTAACACTTCCAGAAAAACCTCAGACATTTCAATAATGATCTCCGGGGAATCTCCGATCTGAGTAGATATAAATGTCGTATCTATTGGATGTTTATAGGACATTCGCGGGACTTTAACTGAGATTCTTGGTCTTGAACAATTTCATAAGCGAAGAACGGTAGGTTCTGCTCACGGGAATGGTTCGTGTTGAAATATGAACGTTGTTCTCAACGATTCGGTCAATTTTTTTCAAGTTGGCAATGTATGACCTGTGAATACGCATGAAAGAATAGTCGGCAAGTTGTTCTTCCATCGCTTTGATGGTAGAAAGTACAGTTACTTTTCGTCCTTCTTGCAAATGGACATTTACATAATCTCCAAATCCTTCGACGTACAAAATTTCATCCGTCGAAATGTTGATATACCCTGAACGTTGCTTTACAGCAATTGAATGATATGCTTCATTTTTCACCTGTTCGAAGACGCTCCGTTGAAGTACCTTGTCCATTGCACTCGCGAAACGATCTTTCGTGATGGGCTTTGTCAGGTAATCCGTTACGTTGTAGTTAAAGCCTTCAACTGCAAATTCCTTATAATCGGATACAATAATTATTTGAGGGAGTTCGTCGAAATGCTGCAATAACTCTATTCCGGTCATTTTCGGCATTACCATATCCAGAAAGATCAGATCAATTTTTTCATTTTTGATCGCAGGAATAGCCGATAAAGCATCAGCAAATTCACCAACAAGCTTCAAGTCGGGGCGTTGTTCAATAAATTTTCCCAATGCAGTTCTGGTTAACTTATCGTCATCAATTACAATACATTTCATGCGGCAAGAATTTTTCTTTTCTAGAGTAGTTGCACAGACCTGCTAAAGTAATCATTCCCATGGAATTTCAATTAGATCAACGAATCATTTTAAAAAAAGCGGCAAATCAAGTCAACCTTTTCATTTCTAATAACGTTTAAGTACGCGGTACGTCTTGTTTGCTAAGTATTGGTATAACTTTGGTAGATGAGAAGTATTCACTAAATTTGTGTGATTAAATTTTAAATTGAATTATGAAAAACATTTACTTAAGTGCACTGTCTATGGCAGTTGCAACGGGTTTGAGCGCCCAGGTAGCTACTATGTCAATGGCACCAAAAAACTCAACTTTCGAATCTAACAAGAATGTTGGCAATTTCGGCGTTAGTTTAGAAAAAGCGACTCTTTGGTCGAATGACGTATCAGTAGCCGGTGACTGGGCATTTACAAATACTTCTGCTCCTTCTCAAGATTGGTACATTGAAACTGATCCTACTGCAGTTCCGAACAACGGTCCTGTTGAAATGGTTACAGCATCTAATGGTTACTTGATGATAAACTCTGATGCTGCAGGTGGATCTGCAACGCAGGATGCATACGCAGAATACACAGGAACGTTGGATTTCACAGGAGAAACAGCAATTACACTTGAATTCGGACAGCACTACAGAACGTATCTTGATGAGCGTTATGTTGATGTAAGTAATGATGGAGGTACTACTTGGACTACTTTCACAATTACAGATGGATCAACAGGAGGAGTTGTTGAAAGTGGAATTTATTCAATTGATATTTCTGGAGTAGCAGCGAACCAAGCAAATGTTAAACTTCGTTTCCACTACATTGGAGCATTCGGTTGGCACTGGGCAGTTGACGATATCAATATTAAAACAACTGAGCCTTTCGATTTGAAAGCTGACGGAAATGCTTGGGGTGTTTTAGGAACTTGGGGACTTCGTATGCCTTATTATTCTACTACAGTTGATCAAATTCAACCAATCAGCTTTTGTGGAATCAATTCAAACATTGGGTTGAACGATATCTCTGATGCAACATACACTGTTGATATCCCATCATTCTACAATGCATCTGGTACAGTAAACTCTTTAGTAGGTGCAACTGATACAGTTTGTGCATCGACAGATTTCACTCCTGCAGGACTAGGATCTTTCACAGCTTCAGCATCAATGTCTACAACGAACAACGATACTGGAATTAGCAACAATGATTTCGATGATATTATTTTCGAAGTAGATGATTTCATCTATGCAAGAGATAATGGTGCTCAAGCGATCGATGGAGGTTATTTCAATGCAGGTGATGCGTTTGAAGTAGGAAACATCTTCGATATCTTCACTGATGCTGAAATGACAGGAATTCAAGTAGGTATTTCTACCAACACAGACCCTGGAACAACTATTTACGTTTCAATCTACACAATTGATCCTACGTCAGGAGATTTCCTTCTTCAGGACCAATCTGTTCAATACCTATTGACTCCTGGTGACATCGGATCTATCATCAACTTAACACTCGTAGGAGGTAACTTCCAACTTACAGCTGGTGAGTCTTACCTAGTAATGGTTGGTTCTCCAGGTAACGGTGCTTTACCAAACACAAACGATTTAGTTGTTATGTCGTCTGGAGATTCTCCAGCATCAACAGGTGCAGAAGCAACTTCATTCACGTACCAGCCAAATGATCCAAATGGACCATGGTTCTACACTACAACAACAACAGTTGTAAGAATGAACTTCGATCCTTCATTGTCTGTTGACGATATCGAGAACGTATTTGGAATGGGAGTATACCCTAACCCAGCTAACGCTGAGGCAAACGTTACTTTCTCTTTGAACAACACTGCTGACGTAAACGTTACTGTTACTGATCTTTCAGGAAAAGTTGTTTACGCTGAGAACTTAGGAAATGTTGCTGCTGGAACTACTGAAGTTTCATTGAACACAACAGCATTGTCTAACGGTGTTTACATGGTGAACGTTGCTGCTGATAACGCTGTTTCAACTGAGAAATTGGTTATCCGTAAATAATTAGCATACTACCTTAGGGTACTATTATATTACAAGAACCGCCTCGACATTTTGTCGAGGCGGTTTTTTTGTGACTCAACTAAATCAGATTTAGTACTTTTGATCCCAAATCAGAACACATGAAAGCATACGTATTCCCAGGTCAAGGTGCTCAATTCTCAGGAATGGGGAAGGACTTGTACGATAATTCAGATGTCGCAAGAGAGATGTTTGAAAAAGCAAACGAAGTACTCGGTTTCGAGATTACCAAAATCATGTTCGAAGGAACAGATGAGGAGTTGAAACAAACGAAAGTGACTCAACCAGCGATTTTCTTGCATTCAACTATTTTGGCAGCAACTTTGGGTGACGCTTTCCAACCAGATATGGTAGCGGGTCACTCTTTGGGTGAGTTGTCCGCATTAGTAGCGAATAAAACATTGAACTTTGAAGACGGTTTGAAATTGGTTTCGAAGCGTGCGTTAGCCATGCAGGCAGCATGCGAGGCTGAGCCATCAACAATGGCGGCCATCCTTGGATTAGACGATGAGGTGGTTGAAAAAGCATGTGAGGAAATCGATGGAGTTGTTGTAGCGGCAAATTACAATTGCCCAGGTCAATTGGTGATTTCTGGCGCTGTGCCAGCCGTCGAAGAAGCATGTGCTAAACTAACTGATGCGGGAGCGCGTAGAGCATTGATGTTGCCAGTAGGTGGTGCATTCCATTCACCATTGATGGAGCCTGCTAGAGAGGAATTAGCGGCGGCTATTGGAGTAACTACGTTCAATCAGCCAATGTGTCCTGTATATCAAAATGTTGTGGCAGCAGCAGTGACAGATCCTATAGAAATCCAGAAGAACCTTGTAGCTCAATTGACGGCTCCAGTTCGTTGGACGCAAACGATGCACTCAATGATTACAGATGGTGCTGAAGAAGTAATTGAAGTGGGTCCTGGAAAAGTACTTCAAGGATTATTCAAAAAAGTAGACCGTAAATTCCCTACTTCCAGTGCGCAACTAGGTGAGTAACGGTTAAAAATGTTGTTTCATCGAAAAAAAGCGTGAAGAAACTCACAATATTTCTCTGATTGGATGAGTTTAACTTCCTGTAAAACAATTCTTTAAGCGCGTATTGAAATTTTTCGCACCCATATGTAAACCTTGAACGATTTTGTTCGGGTTTACAAATGGGTTACTTTTGTGTGAAAATACGATTCACTATGCTACTCCTACTCCCAAAACGCATGAGCATTGTGCTATTTAGAAATAGCGCGTCTTTCTCCGTTCCGATATTCCTATTAGCGCTTTCGATGAGTTTGTCATTTGAGGTTACTGCTCAATGTGCCGATATCACCTATACAGGGGATTGTGATGGAGATGGGGTCATCAATGGTCTCGATTTAGACGATGAGGTGGTTGAAAAAGCATGTGAGGAAATCGATGGAGTTGTTGTAGCGGC
>JBGCDF010000034.1:0-6958 GCA_045105095.1 Crocinitomicaceae bacterium
ATCGACGGTACACGTTCCTTTCCGAATATTGGTGTTCGCTTCAAAGGAAACTCAACGTATAATCATCCGAATGATAAAAAACCGTTTAAAATTGATTTCAATCGTTACGTTTCAGGGCAGGACTTTGACGGGATCAAAAAAATCAATTTGAGCAATGGGTTCAAGGATCCTTCCTGTATGCGAGAAAAACTCTTTTTTGACTTTTCACGTACCGCAGGTGTGAATGCACCCCGCGCGAATTTTGCCAATTTGTACATCAATGGAACACTTTGGGGATTCTATACAGTGGTGGAGCAAATTGATGATCAATTTCTAGACTGGGCCATCCTTGATGATGATGGAAACATGTTTAAGGCAGGAGATAACTTTGGAGGTGGACCTGGAGGAGCAGGAACTCCCGCAGATTTGGTGTATTACGGTGCAACAGCCGCTGATTATACGGATCGGTATGAATTGAAGACGAATGAAGTCGCAAATGATTGGACTGATTTCATTGAATTACTCGATTACATCAACAATTCATCTGATACGGAATTCCAAGATAGTATCGATGTATACTTCGAAAAATTTGAGCTTTTTAGAGGGTTTGCGATTGATAATCTTTTTGGTAATCTAGATAGTTATACAGGATCAGCGAGGAACTATTATCTCTACCATAATTTAACAACAGGTCGATGGGAATGGATCAAATGGGATGGAAATGAGGCTTTCGGTTCCTACACGAATGGTCAAGTAACGAATACGCTAAATGTAGAATATCACAATTCAGATCGTCCACTTTTGGAGCGAATCATTGACAACCCTTTCTTCAATACGAACTATAAAAATGAGCTATGTGATTTGATTGATACATATTTCAACAATACGTACATGGATCCAAAAATCGATGCGTTGTATACCTTAATTCAACCCCATGTTTACGCTGATAATAACAAAATGTACAGTAATACTGAATTTGATACGAACATCTCTTCGGATATAACTTCAGGAGGTGGTCCTGGTGGAGGAAGTTCACTTTATGGCTTAAAATCGTTTATTACCGAACGCGTTAACAGTGTAACGAATCAAATTGATTGTACTATTTACAATGACCTGAATGAAGTGGAGATTGACCTTATTCAAATGTACCCCAACCCAGCTAATGATGAGGTGACCTTGGAAATGACTTTGGATGCGAAAAGGGTAGAAGTACGATCTATCACAGGGCAGTTAGTGTTTTCTAAAGCCTTATCAGGTAACGAAACCTCGGTTCAGTTAGACCTAAGCGACTTCTCAAACGGAGTTTATCTGGTTACGGCCTATACTGCTGATAATGCGTTTACGCGAAAATTGATTGTAGAGGATTAATTAACAGTCAGTTCATCGAAAGAAAAACAGTTGTTTTGCCATGCGATCAAACTTAGTCTTTTTGTGTTAATCGCGGACTTTCATCAAAAATTCAAGACTCGAATATTTTCCTCGAACTGTCTGTATGTTGTTTTGAATTTGTCTAGTTCTGCGCATATTGGCAACATAAGAAATATAGAAGGCGGAAATTCCCAGCGTTGCAATTCCCAGAAAAAGTAACACAAGAAAGGGCGTTGATTTAGTGTCTGTCTCGATATCCATGACATCAGGGATTTCTAGAATAACCTTTCGTAGGTCAGAGTCATCAATATTCAAGAGCATGTAGTTCTTCATTTCCTCGTTGTAATTACTGAATTGTTGCAATTCTTCTCCATCAGGGTTCCCAGAAATGAGCCGCTCAGCTTGAAATTGAATATCTTTTATTTGTCTTGTCAGTTTGGACATGATTATCAGTTGTTCATTTACCAAAAAGAAAACTGAGCGGCGTATCCAGTCGTTTACTCCAAGCATCTTCGCTATGGTTGGCTCCAGGAAAAAAATCAGTTACCCAATTAAGTCTGTCGTATCCTTTTTCTTCCATCACCTGATCGACTTTTCTTTGAATAGCAGGATACATACTGTCTAATGTTTGGTCTCCGCAATCGAAGTAGATTTTATTGTTTTCAGGATCAGGAAGATGCTCATCCAGATACCGAATAAAAGCATCAGGAATGGGATTGTTGTCCAAGGTAAATGTCCCAGGCCAATGCGTAGATAAACAAGCTGCAGCTCCAAATACTTCAGGATATTCGCAAATGGCGTACATGGAAATTAATCCTTCCATACTGCTTCCCATAATACAGGTGTTTTCTGCATCTGAATATACAGAGTAGTTATGATCAATGTAAGGCTTTAACTCCTTCACAAGGAACTTTAGGTAGTTGTCGGATTGAGGTTGAAATGATTCGTTTAAAGATACATGCGAGTGTTTTAGTTGAGCATTGACCGTGTCTTTTTCGATAGTCGACAATCCTTCAAAGGGCTTTTGAGGAAAGTAATCAGGATGTCTAGTTTCTCCGCCATTCCAAACGCCGACAACGATGAACTTTTTGATCGTATTTGTATGAAACAGTTCCGTAGCGACATCATCTACGTTCCAAGCTTGCTTGTTCCATGCCATTTCAGGATCATAGAGCATTTGACCGTCGTGCATGTACAACACGGCATACTTTTCCTTTTGAGAATATCCCTCAGGCAACCAAATGTCAACATTCCTTTCGGTCACGTACCTCGATCGGAAATTTTCTATGCGCTCCAAACTTCCAGATACAACCTTAGGAAGAGTATCCTGAGCGCGCACTGTAAAGGTTAGGAGCAAAGCGCATGTTCCGAAAATAACTCTTTTCATGTGTCTTCTATTTGATGAGCGGCTTATTTCCGCTGACTCTCGAAATTAGCACTTTTTTGGTACGAAGCCTCTACACAATTGAAGGGATCTTTCGAATAATCACAATTGAGCTACTTCCGTTCGCATGTTTTCGTATTGGAACAAATCAGCTAGAATCATCTTGTTGCCAGGATCACTCAAGAAGTAGGAAGAGAACTTCACGAACTGTAAACGTTGATATTCTGATTTAAACAAATAGGCGAGTGCTGCTACTTGAACTACCTTTATGCATTTGCCTTCGAGTAATTCGAACGCTTTGTTCAAACGAGAAATATCATTTTCCTCTGATGCAAGAGCAAGATACGTTGTGTTGAGCTGTTCTCCCGTGAGTTCATTTCCTGTGCAACCAACAGCAGATGTATTTGGACGTGTTTCAACTGGTCGTTCATTTTGAACCGGAGGATCGTATTGAGGTGTCTCATGTGTATAAGTGAGTTCCTCTTGTTGTGCAATAATCGGCGTTTGGTCAATTGTCTTTCTGGAGTTTGGATTTCGGAAGATATTCACAGCTCCGTCCCACATTCCAGAGGCATACGCGTAACGGTTGTCCTTGCTGAAATTCATTTGGAAAACTCCATTGAGGCGATTGGTTTTTCCTCTGTCGTAAATTGATTCGCTGTACGATAAGTTACCTGTCGTGTGATCGCGCTTCATGACGTGAATCGCGTCACCATCACCGAAGGAGTGTAATCCATAGATGAAATCTGTATTTTGATCACCGAAAAAGAAATGGCTCTCGATAGGCGATCCATTCGATTTGAATTCATAATCACGCTCATATTGCAGCATTCCTGTTTGAAGATCACGGCTGAATTGAAGCACTTTTTGATCATCTCGTCCATCTACTTTGTAGACATTTTGTCCATCAGCAGAAATGATCAGGTGTTTCGATGAAGTCCATTTCCCAATGTGCTCAACTTCTTGAATTTTTGTCAATTGACCATTCGTCTCATCGAAGTCGAAAACAACCACTTCTTTGTGCGTATTTCCAGCACCAACGTAGAGATTCTTTTGGTCAGGAGATACGGTAAATCGTGAAAAACACTGTATAATATCTGTTTCGTATGTGTTGATGTACTTCGGTATCCCTGTTTTCTGATCAATTCGGTATACATCCAGCGATTTGCTCTCGTCTTTTCCGAGGAACATCAAGTTTCTTTTCGGGGAAACACTGAAGTGAGAAACGAAATCGTATTGGAATTGGGGATCATCATGAAAGTTCTTTTTGAACGTCAATTTTCCGGTACTTTGATCCACCTGATACATCACAAATGTTCGCATCGTTCTTCCGTTGTGTTTTTTTCCAAGACTAGCATAGAGAAAACGATTATCGGCGGATAAGTATGGAGTGCTGACTTCACCTTCAAACTTGTCAGTATTCACTTTTTGAACCCTCGTCAACATTCCTGTCGATTGATTAATCTTATAGACAGATAGGGCATTTAGATGCGACAAATAGATGTAATCTCCGGAATTGGAAAGTACAGAACTTCCAGCTTGGGCAGCGTAGACATTTCCTTTATGTTGAAGCTGTGAAAAAGTGGTGAATGCAATAAATAGCAAGAACGATGTAATGACTGATTTTCTCATAGTACCTAATTTTTAGTTCAACATATTGGGTACTTGATAAACGAAAATTGTGCCAGTGTTCGATTCGTTGGGCTATCGCGAATAGGATTTTGTAGAGTTTGCGAAAGGTTCTGTTTGATTCAATCGGTTCTTCCGAATGGAATTAAGCAACTGCATTTTTCTTCAACTCACATCTCTCAATGGAGTCATTTAGGGTATGCGCCGTATCCGTATCCATGGTTTCCGATAAGGAATTTTCATAGAATTTAATCGCTTCTTCGTAATTGTGTCTTTTCTCTTCGAGTATACCAAAATGAGCATTAATGAAAGAGTGGTCAGCATTCTCGATTGTCGAAGCTGATTTCAGCAATTCTTCTAACTTATCGAGTTCATCTATATGATTTACGAGCAAAATACAATTGACGTAAGTCGGGAAATAATCAGGTTCTGCTTTGAGTGCTTTTCTGAAGTTTTCCTCGGCCGAATCATAGTCGTTATATACATTCATGAGAATCCACCCAACTCCGTTTAAGGCAACTCCGTTGTTTGGGTTTTCGAAAAGAAGTCCATAGTACAAGTAGAGAGCCTCGGGGTAATTCCCATCTTGGATGAAACTCTCAGCGGTTGTGGCTATTCTATTCGGATTGCTGTAACTATTCTCGCTCATATCCATGCTTTATTCGTTTTCTGAATCTAATTGACTCAGTGTATGTTCCGCCCTACTTTTTACCATAGGATTCGAATGCTCTAACAGCTGCTTTAGGTGCGCTTCTTTTAAGTTAGATCGAAGCGAAAAAAAATGTTTTACTGATTGTTCGTACTCTTCAGAATGGTTTTCTTCTTCCGAGACGATTGTAAACAAGGAGTCAAGTTCTTGATTGAGCTTATCAGGATCATTCACTAAAGTACATTGCAGCGTACCCTCAACAACCGAGGACTTTGATGAAAACAATGCCTCTTGATCTGTGCTTCCAAAGATGATCTTTTTAGAGTAATGAATACTCAATTGTATCTCATCCACAGAGGAATCCACCCTTAGGTCTTCCAGAGAAAGAAACTCGTTCACTATCAGTAATTGCTCGTATTTCTCTCCAGCGGGAATTTTAACAGTCCCAACGATTCCACCAGACTCATTCACATCCGCATAAGGGTCGATCAGGATTTGGTCACCAAAAGTTGCTTGAAATGAATAATAATCAGGTCGGAGCGCGGCACGATTTATTCCTATTACTAAGTAGACGTCATGTTCACCCTTGTTTTCGAAAGAAGCATTCAGCTGTAAAACACCTCCGAGCAGTAGTGTCGAATCCAACTGACTGAAAATTACTTCAATGGATGGGTCATTCGCCTCAAGCGTATTTGAATTTTGCATGTTTTCATTTTTATCATTCGTAGGTTGGGTAATCGAACACCCTGTTAAAAGAACAATCGTAGAAATTAACGAGAATAAATTACGTGTATTTGGTAAGAATATCATCTGAATCTAATTCGTGTTGAGTTTGTTGAAGTGGCAAGAATACTATCTGATGCAGTGACTGTAACTCGCCCAGTGAAAGCTGCTGGACGTGTTACTGTAGCACTTCTATTAATTACATTTACAGGGTTAGCGACGGGTGCTACTGTTACACCTGCAGCCGCTGCAGCTGCGTCAACACTCCAATTGATTACACGTCCACCCGGTTTTGCTTCTAAATTAACCGTAGCTACATTTGTTCCTGTGGGTACCACAGGTGTTGGAGATAGCATTCGTCTCAGTCTCACGCGCTGCAACGTGAAAGAAGTACTGTTATTTCTATGAGCGAACACCGTATCAGCAACAGACAATCTGTAACGTCGTGGTGAGAGTCCAGCTGTTAAGGTTGCTGCATTTGCTACTGGCGCTGCAGCTGCCCCAGCAGTAAAGGCTGGAGTTCCACGAGCGACACTCCAGTTTACCAACCTACCTGGTACGGTTGTGGCAATGTTCACATTCGCGGTAGCAACACCGTCCGCAGCCAGCCCTTCGTCGGCTAAAGGTGCAAGAGGGTTCACGGTCATTCCTGTTAAGTTAATTAATGGTGGCCCGACATAGGGCTCATTCCAGACTGGAGATTTTGCTAGCGGGAAACGATGCTCCGTTCTAAATCCAAAGCCTGAAGGCTGTGCAGCATCTCGGCGCAATGATCTTCGGTGTATTCCATTATCAAATTCGTTACTCCATGCACCCGTCCAACTTCGCCAGTGGAACCCTTGTCTAAGCACCCAAACACGCGGTAGCTGAGGAACTCCTGTTCCTACATAACGGTTCACATTGATCATATTAGCATCTCCTGCTGGACCCGCAGCTGCTCCAGACGATGTCCATAAGTTATCATTCCATGCATTAGCAGGCGCCGATAACCCGGTGATTGGTGCCGCGTTTGGACCAGTTGGGAAATTAATTCCTGGGGTGAACCCGAAATCATCTCTTCCTCCAGCGGTTATCGTCTCACCAACAGGTCTACCATCCACTGGGGACGGATCGGATAGTCGCCAACCCAAAGCATTTAGAGCACCGTATGGACCTGCAGGTGTGGCAGCCTGACCGTTAAATGCATTTAATTTGGTCGGAACATTATTCACCGTTAAATTTTGATC
>JBGCDF010000035.1:0-9747 GCA_045105095.1 Crocinitomicaceae bacterium
GTTCGGATGGAATCATTTTGCTGTTTAAAGGTAGGTTCGATACTGAAGTTATTGATAATGTAAGTCGTGTTCTGATGCAAAATACGCTGTACAATGATTCTTTAGGCGACGAGGGTAAAACCTTTTTTCATGTGGCTATTGAAATGTTTCAGAACATGGCGAGGCACAGTAAAAAGACCGATGGAAAACAAAATGGTTTTTTTATGGTTCAATTAAAAGACAATAAATTTAGCATAATGACTAAGAATTGCATCTTAGCGGAAGATGTTGATAACATTAATCTTCTCTTTGGTGTAATGGAAAATTTAAGCCCGGATGAATTAGCAGAATATTACAAAAAGCAATTGAGACAATCCACAATGAATGATGAAAACAACGCGGGTGTAGGATTAATTGACATTATGCGCTGCACAAATGGTAATCTGACTAAATTTGTATCTCGAAAGGAGAACGATCTAGAATTAGTGCTTACGGCAACAGTAAATATTTAACTGATGGCAAATTTAGTAATCGAAAAAACGGACATTACTCCCGAAATCATCTTAGATTCCTTAACTAATGAAATACGGATATCTGGAGTATGCCTGCCTGAAAATGCGAGAGATTTTTTTAAGCCAGTCCTTGAATGGGTGGTGGAAGAATTGGATACCAAAGTTAAATCGCTAGTGGGATCGTTTAATTTAACATATTTCAATTCTAGTACATCGAAACAACTTCTTAAGTTGTTTTATATATTAGAAGATGCTTCTGAAGCCAATGTGAACATAGAAATTGACTGGTTCTATAATAAAGATGATTACATGATTCTGGAAAAAGGGCAACAATTTAATCAGATGACAGCTCTGAACTTCAATTTTAAAAAGATTGAATAGTTTCTTTCAGTCTATTTGTTTACATGACATCGTCTACTTATTTCTTTCGAGTTGGATTGTTCTTCACAAAACTGGACCAGCTTGAATTTGAAGCCTTATTGTGCTCACCGACACCTTTCGAGAAGTGATGACACATGGCAACACCCAAACCATCTGTTGCATCCAGATATTTAGGCATTTCTTTAAACTTCAATAACTTTTGAAGCATTGCAGCAACTTGTTCTTTGGATGCGTTTCCTGAACCAGTAATTGCCTGCTTAATCCGACGCGGCGTGTATTCTTCGAAAGGAACATTGTGTAAAAGTGCGGCCGCAATTGCCACTCCCTGGGCTCGACCTAGTTTCAGCATCGATTGGACGTTTTTCCCGAAAAAGGGTGCTTCAATTGCCATTTCATCCGGACGATATTCTTGGATCAGCCCATCCAAACGGTCAAAAATGCGCTTCAATTTATCAGGATGATTTTGCAACTTTTTCAATTCAATAATTCCGAAATTCAACATTTCAACTTTCTTCCCTTTGACGTGAATGAGCCCATATCCCATCACGGTTGTACCTGGGTCTATTCCTAGAATTATTTTATCTTCAACCATTAAAATTTCTTCGTTGCTTAAAACTAACAAAAAACAATCTGTAATCTTCTTTTTCATTAAGCTGATCTTGTTTGCCGCTGTTGGTTATGTGATCTATTCTCAATTAAACGAAGTCGAGCCTGAGGAATGGGAAAATTTCTCGATTGAGCGCATGTCCTCCCTCGTTCTTGCTGTGGTTTTAGTAATCCCGAATATGTGGATGGCGTTCAAGAAATGGAAGATCACGCTCAAACTACTAGAGATCGACGATGATCGAAAACGAAACGTGCATTCCTTTTTTGCTGGGCTAGTTACAGGGATGCTTACACCTAATATGGTCGGTAATTTCATTGGTCGGCTCTATTATTTTCCGCCAAGACATCGAGGCACAATTACCTTCCTGACGCTGGTATCAAATTACGCGCAGCTATTATCTACCTTGTTCTATGGATTGATTGCTGTTTTCATGGTAGGTGAGGTGTATCACTTGGGAGATAGCTGGCAATTGATGTCCACATTCGCTTTGGGTTGTGGTCTTGCATTCCTATGCTACTTTTTTATTGAGTTGGCTTTGAAATTATTCAAGCGATCCCGCTTCTTAAGAATGAGTAGGTCTATCTTGAAAGAGAATCCTTGGTATCGCTGGAAAATGATCTGGTGGAGTTCCTTGCGTTTCATGGTATTCACGACTCAGTTTTCGCTAGTACTTCACGCCTTCGGGGAAACTATTTCGATGGAGTCCGTTTTGGCAATTTGGCAAGTGTACCTGATTACGATTATGGTTCCATCTTTGTTTTTAGGTAAATTGGGGGTGAAAGAAGCAATTTCTCTCAGTGTTTTAGGAGTGTTAGGAATGAGCGAGATCGCCATTATCTTCTCTTCGCTAATCATCTGGTTTGTGAATTCAATGGGACCTGCTTTACTCGGATTAGTAATTTGTGGTCGCCCAAAAAAATGAATGGAATCCTTGCATATTTGATTGTTTATTTCCTCCTGATAGGTGGAGTAGTGCTAGTCGGATTTATGCTGCATTTAAGGAAAACTAATCGACCTGTAGAGGTGAGAATTTCAAGGGAAGATATAACCGTAATCGTTCCGTTTAGAAATGAGGAAAAGCGTTTGGATGCTCTATTATCGAGTATTTTGAATGCAAATTCATTACCGAAGAAGTTCCTTTTTATTGATGACCATTCAGAAGATAACTCAGTGGAGTTGATTGGAAACAGGTTGGAAAACCTTCCATGTGAGATTTTATCATCTCCAGAAGGAACAGTGGGAAAGAAAATGGCCCTACGCGAAGGAATTAAGCGATGTGAAACCAAATACATTTTGACCTTTGATGCGGACGTTTCCTTTGAGCCAAATTACTTCGAATCAATCGAGCAATTGGCTGAGGCGGATATGTATGTCCTGCCAGCAATTTTGAAAGGAGAAAGCCTATTAGAGTTATTTTACGAATTGGATGTCGCTTTGGCCAATGCATTGAATGTCGGATTGTCGGGTTGGTCGCGTCCCATCTTTTCGAGTGGGGCAAATTTCTTGTACAAACGTGAAGTGTTCAATGAAGTTGATGATATTGAATCACATGTTCACATGGCGAGTGGGGATGATACCTACCTCTTGCGTGATTTCAGAAACAAAGGGAAGGTCATTCGTGTAGAATCAAATTTGAACATGGCAATCAGCACTGAAACACCTCATTCTTTCCGAGAATTTATTGATCAACGCTTGAGGTGGGTTGGGAAGACAACGAACATCGGAGATTCTCTGGCGACACTTTTTGCTGTGTGGCAATTTCTTTTGGCAATCGGATTCTTCTCATTATTGATTTACAGTGCGGTAACAGGAGCGTGGTTTCCATTCTCGGTGCTCTTTTCGGCTAAAGTCGGCAGTGATTTACTGTTCTTCTTTCCTTATTTCAATCGCGTTAAACGAATGCAATCTTGGTTATTGATTCCGATTTACGAACTATTATTTCCGCTCTACTCTTTGTTGATCGGAGTTTTGATGATCACGTATCGACCCAAATGGAAGGGAAGAGCGATTCAATCGTAAATACGTCGCAAGTTTTATCGTAAAAGATTCACGTGGCCGGTGTGTTCTTCACGTTCTCCAGTATATGGATTTTTCAGATGCATCTTCCAGACATATGTTCCGTTTTGAGCATATGAGCCATTGAAAGTGCCGTCCCAGCCGACGGATAAATCATGACTTTCCCAGACCAGACCTCCCCAACGATCAAAAATGAAGATATCGGCGTCGAACTCATCTGCTCCAAGAACTTCTGCTCTCCATACATTATTGAATTCATCGCCGTCGGGCGTAAAGGTGTTGGGAACATAGACAATGATTTCGTGTTCCACTTCTAGGATTCGGGTGATGGTGTCAGTGCATCCGAAATCGTTCATGACGGAAAGCGTAACCGGATAATTACCTGGAGCCTCTTCGGGGAAGTGGAAAACAGGATTTGTCATTGAACTCTGCGAAGGAATCGAACCAGGACTCACCCACTTAAGAGAGGTGACATCTGACGAAGATAGGTCTTGCATATAGGCTGTCGATTCAAAGGTATTCAGTTGGTGTGGGTTGTAGTCAAAATTGGCTATTGGAGAAGGGTAGACCTGCACCAGATCTTGGAAGGTGTTAACGAACGTACAGCCGTCTGTGCTAATTACATTCATGATGACATCATGGAAACCAGGAACGTTCAACGTGACCTCTAAATCGTTCATTCCTGAAGTCGTTAGCGTGATGTTTTCTGGAATAATTTCCCAGATCGTTTGTTGAATGATCGAAGGATTTGTCGATAAATTCGAAAAGGTGAAGATTTGAGGTGAACAACCATTAAGGATATCTGATGAGAGGTTAGGTTCTAATCGCTGGAAGGTGCTCACGTCGACGCATGCTGTATCTGTCTCCCCGCAAAATTCGGTCACTACAACACAATACGTTTGATTGGGATTGGTCGCTGCGATATTGAGTTGCGGATTGTCGGTTCCTACTGCCATGTTGTTCGTCGTCCAGCTATACAAATATGGTCCTGTTCCACCAACTGCCTGAACGAGCAATTCAACGGGTTCGTCGGGGCAAACCGTTAAGTCGGGTGTCATCGAGGCAATACCAAATACACCTGGATCGCGAATAGTGTCGGTAATTGAAACGGCACATCCGTTGGCATCCGTCACGATGCATTCATACACTCCTGAAGATAAATTCGATGCAAGGTTTGTTGTATTGGAGGAATTCGTCCATTGATAAGTGTAGTTAGGGGTTCCGCTCGTCACGCCCAGTTCGATAAATCCATCATTTCCACATGCAACATCTTGTCTGTCAGCGATCGTGACTACCATTCCCGGAATTTCTTGAACGTCGGCTTCCAATACACAGTTTAAGTCTCCAGAAATGGTACACTCATATAGGCCTTGACTTAGATTGGTAGCGAGTGAATTTGTTTGTGAGGAAGGGTCATTCCATAGGTAATTGACTTGAGCGGAGCCTGGTACTCCTTGAACTTCCGCTGTTCCATCGTTGCCTCCTGGACAAGTGATAAGTGTTTCTGCAACCGTTAAGTCAAGGTAGTCTATCCAAGTCGTGTCCGAAACACTTGCGATGGAACTTCCACAGAAGTTGGATATGACGGTCAAATAATATCCGACTGTTGTATTGGCCGCTCCTGACACCGTTAAAGTAGGTGAGTAAGGGAACGTTTGTCCTAAAGTGGAACTCCATATTGCAGTGCTGTTCTGAACATTGGAAACATGCTCATACGGGATAGTGGAAATGGTGTAGTTGGAAGTGTTACCTGGTGAAGTCGGTGTCCAGCGTTTTCCTTCTTGATTCGCTGTCCATTGAGTAATGTTTCTTCCCGGGGTGATGTGGGCAACAGTTCCTGAGCTATTTTGGCATCCTTGAACTGCAAGTCCATTGTTCCACGTTGGATTCGTTACCTTGACTCCTAAATGAGTTTCGAACGAATTTTCGCCTTCGTTTAAGATCAGTGCAAGGTAATTACAGGTGTTGCCATCGTAGTGAGTGATATCTCTGTAAAGTAGGACAAATCTTCGATTCGGAGCTGTACCAAGTGTTTGATACTGAACATTTCCAAATGGACCTCCCGTTGCCGTAGGCTCGAAATCCTCGTACGCTAACATGATTGTATTCGAAAAGTCGTTAGGACCATTGGAAGGAAGTGGCGATGCGCCTTGTAAGTCCCAGTCACAGTAGGCATTTGCTCGTCCCAAATCGAAAGAAATTCTTCCGTTCGAACTTACAACACATGCAGCATAATCGTTTCCGTAAAAATTGAACACAAATCCCAGAGGAACTACCGCGCTAAATTCGTCATCCGTCATAGAAATTGCGTTAGCATTGTCCATAAACGTAAAACCATTATCTGCGAAATCGCAGTTCTGTATCGTTATGTCGTTTTCGTCGCAGGCAATGATATCATCTCCCAGACAAACCTGTACTTGACCGTAGCCCGTTGTACTCAAGAGCACGAGGAAGAAACACAGCCTTAGGAATTGGAACATAGCGCTTTCAATTTTTTGTTAAAGTTCTGTTAATAGGTCTACTTTCCTTAACCAAAGAGTGTGCCATTTTATTGTGGCAACTGAGTACTGAATTCGAAGCTTATTGTATTCCTATTGCAAGGAGTGTTTTTGACGACCGATTATTGGCTTAACTGCAAGACGGATTTACTTGATTACACAATTTCTGATTCAGATTACTCAATGACCCTGAATAGTGATTTCTGATCTGATGCTATTTAATGTACATTGAATTATCCTAAAATCATTCGTATGAAAAAGAACCTTACCTTATTCGTTGTCTTGTTATTCACTTTTGGTGCCTTTACCCAGCAAAGAGTGACCTTAGTTGAAACGTTTACTTCATCTACTTGCGGTCCGTGTAATCCAGGGAATATTCAATTAGAAGGAATTTTTGCTGATCCTGTAAATGACGATAGATATGTTTCACTAAAATATCAAATGAATTGGCCAGGATCTGGAGATCCTTATTTTACCAATGAGGCTGGTCAAAGAAAAAATCTATATGGAATTAGTGGCATTCCAACAACGAAAATTGATGGTATGGCAGAGTATAATTCGAATAGTGTCACTCAGGCTCATTTACTAAATGCTTATGCGCAAGCTCCTTTAGTAAATATCATTACTACCTATGCCATTGATGCCCAAGGTCAGACAGTTGATGTATCTGTGGATGTGGAGGCGTTAACAGATTTAGATAGTGGTTTGGTGTTGCACGTTGGCATCTTCGAATACCTTACGGCGAATAACATAGCGACGAATGGAGAGACTCAGTTTGAGCATGTTCTTAAGAAAATGTTGCCGAATGCAAATGGCTCTTCCATGCCTGCACTAACGATTGGCCAGCATTACTACTATGACGAGACGTATACCTTCAATGGTAACTATCGATTGCCCAATGATGCATCAGACTTGATCGATCATACGGTCGAGCATTCAGTGGAAGAGTTTACTGATCTTGGAGTTGCGACATGGGTTCAATCTGATGGTCCTCAATTGGAAGTGAATGCTCCAGTGGAAGTTGCAGGAATTAAAACGATTGCGTCTGCAAGTTTCGGAGGTGTTATTCCAACAACTCCGTTAACGGAAGACCTCGTACTTCACATGGATAATACGGGTGATCCTTACGATGCTTGTGAGGCAGCAACAAATGCAGCTCAGTTAAATGGAAAAATTGCGGTTATTCGCCGTGGTTCCTGTGAGTTCGGCTGTAAGGCGGAAATGGCTCAAAATGCAGGAGCCGTAGCTGTAATCGTTGTGAATAATGTCGCTGGAAGTCCTATTGCAATGGGTGAGGGGACATGTGGTGTCAACGTTTCAATTCCGGCTGTAATGATTAGTCAGGCAGAAGGAGAAGCGCTCATTACTGAACTGGAAAGCGGTTCTACGGTTAATGCGACATTAGTAGACCAAGGATTAGAAATTCTTCAAGCCGATTACGGTGATTTAATCGCTGGTTTGGATGAAGACATCATTGAATCATCTGTTAAGGTGTATCCGAACCCAGCTAATGAGTCGGCTATCATTACACTTCATTTGTCCGAAAATCAAGATGTGGTTATTGAGCTTGTTGACCTTATGGGGCAGCGTGTTTCATCTCGCATTGAGAAGGATGTTGAAATGGGAAGAACACTTCATAGTATGAATACATCGACTCTTTCCAATGGTGTATACACAGTAAGGTTGTCTGCTGGATCTAGCATGGTTACGAAGAGGTTAGTTGTTCAAAACTAAGCAATCGATTTATCCGCATTCAACACGGGAAGAGAGTACTTATTCTCAATCGAATAGCTCCTTCCCTGAACTATCGAGGTAGCGAATTAAGCCTTCCTTTGTCAGTACCACGTGGTATTTTTCGGATTCGGGCCATTCAATTTTCAAGTACTTTGGACTAACAATCACTCCTTCTGTGGCATCGAATCGACCTTCCAGTTGAGTATTGGTTTCGTCCACTGCAGTCAGGAAGTATTTCCATTCCTTATTTTGACTAGGTCGTCCTTCTACTTTCCCGGGCTTAACGTCTTTCACCTTGCCTGAAAATGGGTCGCAGATAATGATTTTGGAATCTCCTGCACAGACCACTACTGAATCCGCTTTGTCGATATAATAGTCATTGACCTTGTTCACGAGGATGGATTTCGCGTCATAGACACGGTACTGATTTCTTCCTGTCTGTCCGATAGTAATATTCTGATACCGCGCAAAACTCGAACAATCCAGTTTGACGGTGTGGGTGAGGTCTCCGAGGTAAGCTCCTTTGTATCCAGAATAGATATAATGCTCTCCAACACCGATTAGCTCACCATCGGATTTATACACTAGGTCACCAGCTAAATTGACCACTGATCGTCCGTCACAGAAAAACGCATATTTTCTTCCTCCAAACGTGTAGTTGTAGTGGCGTATTTCTCCTGCTGAAGAAAGAATAATTTCTCCTGTGTTCGAGATGATATATTTCCTCGGACTGCCTTTCACCGAAACAACCAGGTATGAATCGACGAACCAAAACAGATCGCAGTTTTCCAAAATTGGGTCTTTAGAAATTGGGTGGTAAATCGAATGCGGGCCTTTTGATCCAGTGATGGCGAAATCGTAAAACAACATGGGTTTAGTTGGGCCCTTGTAAACAATTTTTTCACCCTTCTTGATTAAAACGTTTTTCCCTTTTTGTCCAACAGTCAAGGTTTGGCTCATGTCGATCCCAAAGCGCAAACGCTCAATGCGCTTTGATTTGAATCGAGAGTCCTGAACTTTCCCCAATTTTGTACTGATTTCTTCAATCTTCGGAGGTATCATTGGAGGGCGGTCTGTGAGTGCATCACTAAAGACATATTCTTCCTTATCGCTGCTCCATATGAGGTATTGGACAGTTTCATCTTTTGACAATTTAAGGTCGTAGCGCGTGATTAATTTGATCTCGTCATAGGCCTTCTTCGTTACTAGGCCAAGTTGGGTGTCTAGCACATGGTATCCCTCCTTTGTTTGAACGATAAAGTGCGAAAACCCTCCCGTTTTGATATCAAGATAAGAGTGTTCAGGAACACGATTGCCAGTTGAATCGAGAAAGTAAGATTCATTCTTCCCGTGATAAACGAGGAATGAACTATTGGGGAGTAAGTGATCATTCCAAGTGAACTTAAAATTCGCTGCAATTTTCTGTGTGTCCTGTTGCGCAAAAAGCGACGTAAAACTGACAAAAATTAGAGCGAAGCTTAGTAGTATTTTCTTCATCTCATAGTGAATTACATATACAAGTTACTAAAAAAAGTTCTTGTATGCGTCTCATTACGAAATGTATAGGCTTGTGGGAATGGCCTTTCTAAGTGTGAGAGTAGGCGCAGGAGGTCTCGTAAAATCAGATAAAATAGTACGTAGACCAGAAGATGTGGGAATGTGGGGTGAGCAATTTAAGCTCGAAACGAAAGCGGTTGGGGCAAGTTGTGTACGCAAATCTACTTCCGCAAGCCTGCATTATTCGGCTTGCGGAAGTGATTGCTATAAAATCATTCCTTAGAATGGAAGATCGTCGTCGTCAGCACTGTCAGTTGAAGCTGTAGTTGGCGCAGCGTCCAAATTCATATCAGAAGGACCACCTTGTGGCATTCCCTGACCTACTTTTTCAATTCTCCAAGCGTCTAGTGTGTTGAAGTATTTTACTTCACCTTGAGGGCTTGTCCACTCACGTCCACGCAAGTTAAAGGAAACTTCTACCTGCTCACCTTCGTTAATTCCATCGAGCATAGAGCACTTGTCC
>JBGCDF010000036.1:0-3420 GCA_045105095.1 Crocinitomicaceae bacterium
AATCACTGGAATACGAGTTGAACCTCCTACCAAAATGATTTCGTCGATATCAGAAGTCGAAAGACCTGCATTTTTCAATGCTGTACGACATGGTGCAATCGTACGTTCAACGATTGAAGAAATCAATTGCTCGAACTTAGCACGTTGCAATCTGCGAACTAAGTGTTTTGGCACACCGTCAACTGGCATGATGTATGGCAAGTTGATTTCTGTTGAAGTCGTAGAAGACAATTCAATCTTCGCTTTCTCAGCTGCTTCCTTCAAACGTTGAAGTGCCATTGGATCTTTTCTCAAGTCCAACCCTTCATCCTTCTGGAATTCGCTAGCCAACCATGAGATGATTGCTTCATCTACATCGTCACCTCCAAGGTGAGTATCTCCATCTGTCGACAGTACTTCAAATACACCGTCACCCAATTCCAAGATCGAAACGTCATGTGTTCCACCTCCGAAATCGAATACAACGATCTTTTGGTCAACTCCTTTTTTATCTAATCCGTATGCCAAAGCTGCTGCAGTTGGCTCGTTAATGATACGTTTGATTGTCAAACCAGCGATTTCACCCGCTTCCTTTGTTGCTTGACGCTGAGAATCGTTAAAGTATGCCGGAACTGTTACTACAGCTTCAGAAACTTCTTGTCCTAAATAATCTTCCGCTGTTTTCTTCATTTTTTGAAGAACCATTGCAGAAATTTCTTGTGGTGTGTACAGACGATCGTCAATTTTCACACGAGGAGTATTGTTATCTCCTTTTACAACTTCGTAAGGTACACGACCTCCTTCTGCTTTCACGTCATCAAAAGATGATCCCATGAAACGTTTAATAGACGAAATTGTTTTTGTTGGGTTTGTGATAGCCTGACGTTTCGCAGGATCTCCTACTTTACGTTCTCCACCATCAATAAACGCCACAATGGAAGGAGTTGTTCTTTTTCCCTCCGAATTCGCGATCACTACCGGCTCACTTCCTTCCATTACGGAAACACATGAATTGGTAGTTCCAAGGTCTATTCCAATTATTTTTCCCATTTCTTATTTGTTTTTCTTTTATTTTCAGTTTGTAACCGATCTCCTTTAGACAATCATTGTGCCAGTGCAATTTGAGGGCTTTTTTCTGACATTTTTGTCATTTTCTGGTGAAATTCCCTGTCAACTCGTGCCGATATGACAGTCAAAATGACAGGTTTTAGTGACTGACGTGATGGAGATTAAAGTATGAGTGGGTTCAGGGAGAGGTCGGGGTGCGAGAGCCTCACCCCTCTGCTCGAAGTTCTAAACTTAGGTGTGAGGCTCTCGAACCCCGAAGTAATAAAGTCGAAACAAAAAAATCCCGACATTCAGATTAACTGATGTCGGGATTTAAATTAAGTGCAAGTATATATTAAGCTTTCTTTACATTTACTGCGTTTAATCCTTTTCGTCCTTCTTCTAAGTCGAATTCAACTGAATCGTTTTCACGAATTTCATCGATACATCCTGAAATGTGTACGAAGTGTTCTTGGTTTGAACCTTCTTCAACAATGAATCCGAATCCTTTTGCGTCGTTGAAGAATTTTACTGTTCCTTTACTCATAATATATTGTATTAAAGGCCAAAAATACATTCAAAAAGCATACGAGAGGTCATTTATCTCAACTTTCTTGAATAATACATGAAATTAATCACTGAAAAACACAGAAAAAAAGGCGAAAAACTAGTCTAAAGCCTTACTAGATTTATTACTCACCTTCAGCAATTCTTCATACTGATCCGGCGATAAATCGTTGTGGTAGTAGGCAATCGGGTTCACTTTTTCACCATTCTTGATTACTTCGTAATGTAAGTGAGGCCCTGTTGATCTTCCTGTCGATCCGATTAAACCAATCAGAAAACCACGTTTAACTTTTTGTCCCTCGCTAACACCAACAGCGCTCAAGTGAGCATAACGTGTCTGGTAACCGTATCCGTGATTGATCACAATTGATTTACCATATCCCCAGGCTTTATTCTCTACAATTTGTACAACTCCGTCGCCCGTAGCATACACTTCTGTTCCTTTGTCTGCAGTGAAATCCATCCCTGAGTGCATTGCGCGCGTTTTGTAAATTGGATCAATTCTCCAACCGTAACCTGAAATAGGTTTTTTCAAATCACTGTTTCGCACTGGCTGGATCGAAGGAATGCACGTAATCATGTTCTCCTTCACTTTCACTAGCTTCAATAATTCGCGGAACGATACGCTTTGTGCATTCAATCTTCTTTCTAACTGATCCAAACCTTGAGAGGTAAGGATCAATAAACTATCGTTTCTTAATCCTTTGAGATACGAATACTTGTCGCTCCCTCCCGTTCCCATTCGACGCATGTCTTCAGGAAATTTCTCTGCGTACAATACATTTCGGTATAGATTGTCATCCCTGTCCTGTACATCGTCTAACACTTCATTTACTAAAAGCATTCCTTTCTGAAGTTTCTTCAATTCTGCTTCCTGCAGTTCAAGATCGCGTAGAAGATCTTTTTCTCGGGGAGTGTCAACTCGTTGTGTGAATACGAGTGTGAGCACAATACCAATCAGTACACTCGGTGCACTCACCAAAATCACACGGAAGATTCTTCTTCCAAGAGATACAGTGACTTCTTCGTATGTCAGTGTTTCAGGATTGTACTTGTACTGCTGCTTCACGAAGCAAAAATACAAAAGTTATCGAGGAACTCGATGTTAAAAAAAGTCAAGGCGAAAAGGATGCTTATTTTGATCTCACTGATTAAATCATCATTAGAAGTATTGATAGAAATCGTGTATTTTTGCCGAATGAAAACTGGAATTCTCTCTCTACTGTTCGTTGCTTTTAGTACATTAAGTTTCTCTCAGTTTGCTGGTCCTGCTGGCACTCCGGGATCGACAGCAATACACAAAGACAGCTCGGTTTTTGTTAATTGGGCAAATGGTGCACAACTGGAATTGGGTTTACAGGACATTTCAACTGCGTTTAGCGGAATAGTAACAAATGGAGATGCAAACTCACCAATTGGAATTCCTAACGGAACAACTGTAAGTCTTGGAGACAGTGGTGTTGCCATTTTGACTTTCTCACAACCCATCACAAATGGAACAGGACCAGATTTCGCCGTATTTGAAAATGGATTTTCAGACAGTTTCTTGGAATTAGCATTTGTAGAAGTGAGTAGCGACGGTATTAACTTTCACAGATTTCCAGCCGTATCAAACACATCGACCAATACCCAAATTGGGGCATTTGATGCCTTAGGAGATGCGACATTACTCAAAAATCTTGCAGGAAAATACCGTGCGAATTTTGGAACTCCATTCGACTTACAGGAATTGGATGGCATCTTTGGGTTGAATACGATGGCGATCACGCATGAAAAAATTATCGATGTCGTAGGAATGATTAGCGGCAATCACGTACAGACCGACTC
>JBGCDF010000037.1:0-10883 GCA_045105095.1 Crocinitomicaceae bacterium
CTTTAGAGAATCGGAGGGTTGAGCGTACGAAACGTTTACGGATAATAGAAGGCTAATGAGGCAGATAAGAATTTTCATTCAAAAAAAGGGATGTTTTTGGTATTCGTATGTAAGTATAAACAAATTGCCTACGACGTACAACTGGGACTTCAAGAATGATTCTAAAAAGAATCAAATTTGTCCGTTTTGATGGTGAATTTACCTTTGATTTATACAGTTCTAACTTGTGATCGAAAGGTTGATTCCTTAAATTTACGGCAACTAGAACATTTAAGAACTATAAAAACTACTTATGAAACATCTGTTACCGATGTTAGTGGCGCTGTTTGCGTCTATCTCCTTTTATGGAACATCACAAAGATCACATTTTGACGACAAGCCTTATATAGAAGGTGAGTTTCTGGTTCAAGTAATTGAAAATGCCAGTATCAAAGCAATTCTTCACAGAGCACCAGCTGAGTACAAACTGGAATATGTGAAAGAATTATCTCGAACAATGCGCGTTTCTCTCGTGTCATTTAATGACGAAGCCGTGTCGCATGAAAGCATGCAGCGTTGGTTATACTTGCAACCAGAAGTTTCTATTGCGGACTATAACTATCACATACAAATGCGTGCGACGCTTCCAGGAGATCCTAATATCACGCAGCAATGGCACCACAACAACACAGGACAAACTGGTGGAACCGCAGATGCAGATATTGATTCAGATTTGGCATGGGATATTACAACTGGTGGAACAACAGCAACTGGTGATGATATCGTAGTATGTCTAGTTGAAGGTGGAGGAGGAAACCTCGATCACCAAGACTTGGATCCTAATCGTTGGGTAAACACAGGTGAAATTGACGGAAATGGAATTGATGATGATGGAAATGGATACGTAGACGATTACAATGGATGGAACACTGGTTCTAACAATGATAACTACGGAAACAGTGGTCATGGAACAAACTGTTTAGGGATGATTGGAGCGAAAGGAAACAACACTGTTGCTGTTGCCGGAGCGAACTGGGATGTTAAATTAATGGTAGTGAACATGGGCGGAGGACTTTCTCAAGCAAATGTTGTTGCTGCTTACGAATACCCATTGTCATTGCGTAAATTATGGAATAACTCTGGAGGAACTGAAGGAGCGTTTGTTGTTGCAACAAGTGCATCTTGGGGAATTGATGGAGCGAATCCAAACTCTTACCCATTATGGTGTCAATTCTACGATACACTTGGGTATTACGGAATTTTGAATGTTGGAGCAACAACGAACCAAAACTTAGATGTAGATGTTGCTGGTGATATGCCAACTGCATGTAACAGTGATTACATGATCGGAGTTGGACGTACTGATGACAACGATAATACTGCAGGAGGTTACGGAGACCAAACAATTGAATTGGGAGCTCCAGGAATCGACGTAGTTACAACAAATGGAACATCAGCCGGTTCTACTGGAATAACGACTACAACAGGAACATCTTTTGCGTGTCCTTTAACGGCAGGTGTAATTGGATTGGCTTACTCGATCCCATGTTCGGATTTCATGGCTACTGTAGCTGCGAATCCGCAGGCTGCGGCAGATATCGTTCTTCAAGCTATGCTTGATGGGACAGATCCCAAGAACCAGTTGTCAACTAGATTTATCACAGGTGGACGTTTGAATTCGTTCAATACATTAAATGAGCTGATGGCAGTTGCGTGTTCTGGAACACTTTGTTTAGGACCAAGCGGTGTTTCAGCTGGATCGATTACAGATAACTCAGCGAACGTTTCATTTACTCCAGCAAGTGCTGCATCATCAACAAACTTCTACTGGAGAGAGGTGGGTGCTTCATCATGGACAGCAGTGAACGGAGCTACGTCTCCAATCAGTTTGACGTCATTGAGCACATGTACCGATTACGAGTACTACTTCCAATCTATTTGTGGAGGAGATATGAGTAACCCAACTTCAACACAAACATTCACAACAACAGGATGTGGACAGTGTATTGAACTTCCATACTGTGACGCTGGTGCAACTGACGGAGCAGACGAATGGGTTGAATCTTTCTCTATAGGAACATTCACGAATACTTCAGGAAACGATAACGGATATGTGTTTGCAACTACACCAATCGCGTTGGATATTGACAATACTTACAACGTGACAGTTACGCCAGGATGGGGTGGAACAGAATACGATGAGTACTCAAGAGTTTGGATTGACTTGAATCAAAACGGAACTTTTGAAGACACGGAGTTGTTATTCGATCAAGGATCAGCAACTCAAACGGCAGCAACAGGAACTATTACGATTCCAGCAGGAACACCTGTTGGTTCTACAAGACTGCGTGTTCAGTTAGCATATCAAGGATCTGGTCAAACGACACTTCCTCCTGTTTGTGGAGATTTCACATGGGGAGAAGTGGAAGATTACTGTGTAGACATTTCTGATTCTGGAACAGGTGGTGCTGGATTAGATGCCTTGACAGATGGAACTGTATCTGTTTATCCAAATCCAACGAATGGAGAAGTAAACTTCCTTATTACGAGCCCTTCTGTGAAAACAATTGTTCTTGTTGACATTGTTGGAAAAGTGATTGACACGAAGGTGGTAAACGCAGAGTTAACTCAGTTTAACTTGACAGGATACTCAAACGGAACGTATTTCTACAACTTGCTTGATGAGAATGGATCAACGCTCGTTACTGAGAAATTGGTTCGTGTGAAATAATAGATTAAACATTGGTTTAAGTCCCGATCTTTATCCGTCTTTGATGGATAAAGGTCGGGATTTTTTTATTCCACAAATTTCCAATCGTAAAACTTCATTTCTTTTATCTTTGAAGCTAGTAATGAAGTTGAAAGATTTCTTTCAATCATTCTATCAATTTTCAATCGAAGTACTATGCAAATCGTATCATTTAACGTTAACGGAATCCGAGCAATATCGAAAAAATCCTTTCCTGAGGATATGACAAATCTATCTCCTGATGTGCTGTGTCTCCAAGAGACAAAGGCTACTGTAGAACAGGTGAAAGAAACCATTGGCGATCTGAATGGTTATCATGTCTACGCAAATGAAGCGGAAAAGAAAGGATACTCTGGTACAGCAATACTTACAAAGGTAGAACCGATCTCCGTTTCCTATGACATGGGGATTGAAGAGCATGACAAAGAAGGTCGTGTAATCGCCGCAGAGTTTGAGGATTATTACGTGATTACCGTGTATACACCGAATTCAGGAAACGATCTCAGACGATTGAGTTACCGCCAAACATGGGATGCCGCTTTCTTGAACTACTTGAAAGAGCTGGAGGCGAAGAAGCCGGTGTTAGTATGTGGAGATCTCAACGTAGCGCACAAATCCATTGACCTAGCTCGACCAAAACCAAATTACAACAAGAGTGCAGGTCACATGCAGGAAGAGATTGATGGAATAGATAACTACGTTTCAAATGGTTTTGTAGATACCTTCCGAATGAAGAACGACGATGAGGTAAAGTATTCGTGGTGGAGTTATCGAGGTGGAGCAAGAGAGAGAAACGTAGGCTGGAGAATCGATTACTTTTTAGCTTCTGAATCCATTGCTTCAAAAATCAGTCAAGCGGAGATCCATAATGACATTTTTGGATCTGATCATTGTCCCGTTAGTGTGACGATCGACTAAGTGGTTTATTCGCTCAGAACTAGTTGAAATAGTTGGAAGGTCGTTTCCCAAAACGCTTGAAGTACACATTTGAGAAATAACTTGGCGTTTGAATTCCGATAGAGTAACTCACTTCCGAGACAGACTGATAGGTGTCATTTTCCAAATGCTCCCGAGCCTTTTGTAATCGCGTCTCAAGGATAACCTTCGCAGGTGTCAAACCAGTGATTTTTTTGATTTTTCGCTCAAACTGACGCTTGCTTAAGAACATTTTCGCGGATAACAATTCAACAGTGAAATCCTCATTGGCCATGTTTTCGGTAAT
This sequence comes from Crocinitomicaceae bacterium, assembly GCA_045105095.1. Lineage (GTDB taxonomy): Bacteria > Bacteroidota > Bacteroidia > Flavobacteriales_D > Crocinitomicaceae > UBA4466. Next base: position 3,951 of record JBGCDF010000037.1, read on the forward strand.
GATTGTTTCTACTTTTTTGACCCAGATCAAATCGTGCTTTGATACGTTTGCTGATTCGTCAGTATCTACGACTTCTTGGTCTTTCTTTTCTGATGGTTGATTCGTCGTTAATTTCAGGATATCCTGTTGCCAGAGCTTCCGATTCTCATAGTTCTGGAGTAAATTTTTCGTTCTTGCTTGTAACTCGGCTGTGGAGAAAGGTTTCGTAAGGTAGTCGTCAACACCAATGGTGAGTGCGTGCAATTTATCCTCTTCAGCCGCTCGAGCGGTAAGCAGTATAACGGGTAGACTTCTCAGTGAATCGTGGTCCTTTAACTTGCTCAATAACGTGAATCCGTCCATGACTGGCATCATGACATCCGATATGATTAGATCAATCATGTGTTCATTCGACTGAAGAATATTCCAAGCGATTTGGCCATTTTCAGCTAACTGAACAGAATAATCTCCAGCGAGCAAAGATCGAACGTATTCGCGCATATCAGCATTATCTTCTACCAGTAGAATTTTCTGTTTGTTTCGTCTGAAATCCGTAGCTGATTGTTCTAAGTGTTCTCTAGTGTTTTCTTCCTTTACCTCTTCAACAGGCTTATCCGAAAGCACTTTAGGGATTTCAACAAAAAATCGACTTCCAATACCAATAGTACTTTCGGCCCAAATCTTTCCATTCATTAGTTGGGTCATTTCATGGCATAAAGACAGACCGATTCCCGTACCTCCGTGAGCTGTGAACTTTGGCGTTTTCGATTGGTAGAAGCGATCAAAAACAAAAGGCAAATCTTCTTCGTCAATTCCTGATCCGTTGTCACCGACAGAGATCAATAAGGTCGAATTCTTCTCGGTTGTCTCCAATTGAATCTCACCTCCATTTTCTGTGAATTTAAATGCGTTAGACAGAAGGTTGTTAATGATTTTACTCAGTTTGTCCTTGTCGAGATGTGCCTTGAGATGAACGGAAGGATGATAGATAAATCTAAATTTGATATCCCTTAATTCCGCGGTCGATTCAAACGAACTTGCGATTCGCTTTACGAATGATTTGAGATGAACGTCTTCTTCGTTGAGTTCTATTTTACCAGCGTCCAATTTGGACAAATCCAGTACTTCTTCAACCATTCCAAGAAGGTTTTCTGCGTTTTGGCCAATCACGCCCAGATTCTTTTCAAGATTTCGATTACTAATTCCTCTTGATACTTGTTCTTTCAAGGAATTAACGGGGCCAAGGATGAGGGTAAGAGGCGTTCTCAATTCATGCGAAATGTTCGCGAAAAACTGAGATTTCATCTTGTCAAGTGTCTTTAATTCTTCGGCTTGAGAAACAATTTCAGCCGTTCGCTCTGAAACAATTGCTTCGAGTTCGTTTTTTCGTTTCAGCAGTTGAGCGGTTTGCCGTTTGATCAGCATGTATACAAGTAATACAATTGAGAGTATGGTAAGAGAAATGAACCACCATTGAAAATAGAACGGTTTAGGCACCTTTAATACTATTTCTTTCGGGTAATATTGCCAAGTATTTCCCGAAGATCGTGCACGAAGTTGAATGGTGTAATTACCATACGGTAGACCGTTTATGGTGAATTCTGGAGATTTCAGGTTTACCCAATTTTGATGATAACCATCAATTTTATACTGGTAGGTATGATTGCGCGGGTCGCTCAAATCGGTGAGGGCAAAACGAAGTGTAATCAGTTTATCATTTGGTCGTAATACAATGATGTTTTGTTCGATCAGCTTTGAGTACGAGTTGTCATAAACAATATTTTCGGTGTTGACTTTTTCGAATCCCGTTATTTCAATGGATTGTTCGTCCTGTTTGGGAATAAAATCCTTTGGATCAAAACCAATTGTTCCGTTAAGTCCTCCAAAATACAGTTTGCCATTTTGACTTCTATGATGAGAGATTGTATTAAACTCAAGGTGAGGCACCCCGTCAACTTTGGTGTAGTGAATGATTTCCTTCGTTTTTTTATCGAACTGCATTAAACCAGTATTGCTGGGAAGCCAGATTTGGCCGTAATCGTCTAGGTAGCATGCGTACAAAACGTTGTCCTTTAATCCGTTTTTAATAGTGAATTGCTCGAATTTGCCTGATTTTGGTATATAGTGAATAAGGCCTCCTCCCTTGCTACTCATCCAAAAACTACCATCGTTGTCCTCCTGTAAATGAGAAATCGTATTATGTGGAAGAAAGAACTTTCCCTTACCCTTTGTATGATAGTGTTCTATCAGTACTAAGTTTTTATTCATCAGGAAAACACCTGCAGAGGTTGAAAACCAAAGACCTCGTTCGTTTTCGTAAAAGGCAAAAGTAGAAGCCGTCTCAATTGCGTTGAATTGAGAACTTGTCTTGAATTTTTCTAGTCTGTTTTTTCCACGGTTCATGAAGTACAACCCATGACTACTTCCGAACCAAAGATTACCACTCATGTCTTCATACGGTTGCCAAAACAATTTGATGTTGTCTGCCTTCCATTTGTTCTTGAATTCGAAAGAAATGGGGTCCAATTCCCAGATAATTTGACCGTCTGCTACCCAAATTGATTTCTTATCTCTTGATAGAAATAACCCAAAGTAATCTGGGATGATTTTCTCTTGTTTGGGTTGTTTTATAGTGGTGATTTCACCATTAGACTGAATGTTGACAATGGTTCCTCCATGTGTCATAAATAAATCATTTCGCGCACCATCAATGATTCCTCTGGACGCAGTATACCAAATTTTATCCTTCAAGAAATGCTGATGGAGATCAAATTTTCCTTCGTTGATGTATACGCGCATCAGATGAGCACGCCCTTCGGTCAGCCAAACTCCATCTTGTTTGTCTCCGAATAGAATTTCCATGTTTTCAGGTAAAATGGTTCCAGAGATTTTATTCAAACGATGATCGAAAATTGTTAGCTCCGTTTTATCAAGCTTATAGATCAGTTTCCCATTTGATCTAAAATTTTTGAAGTTACCGTTTTCAACACTGTCCATGATCTGGTAAGGTTCACTAAATGAGGAAATTATCAGGTGATTCCGATTGTTCGGATTGTTTGCGGTCTCCATATATACTTTCGTTTTTTCACCATCTTGCACAAGGATGGGAAGGAAGAAAGCGTCGACACCAGTTTTTATGTATTCATCGTGAATGATGTTACCTCTTTTGGTGAGGTATTGAATTTTGGCAGGAACATTCTCGCGATTAATTATGCATGCAAGAGTATCAGAAATTTTTTGGACAAAACGGTCCTTGGTAAATAGCCTGCTGCTCCAAATAGTAAAACGCTTGCCATCGTATTCGTAGATTCCTTGATTGGTGGAGATCCAAATGGTTCCATCCGTATTCTTGAACACATTGATAATTTCCTTCTTTGAAAAAGGAAGTTTATTTTGAAAGTGATCCCAGATGGTTTTTGATTCTTGTGTGTAGGGATTGAACACCGTTATCATATTGGATTGTTCTCCCAGTAGATTTGAAATGACCCAGATCATTCCATCTCCAGCCTCCATTGCTTCTACAAAACCTCCGTTACTAATACTCGGGTCGGTATAGTTAACAACCGTACTACCGTCAAATCTTGAAACTGACCCACTACTGGCTGAAATCCAAATGAAACCGTTAGCTGATTCGAATCCTCCATTCAATTCAGAATTGGGCAGTCCATCGCTCGAACCGATTTCATAACGATGTATCTGTACGTTTTAAGTTTCGCCCCACTTCCACATAAAAAGGAAGAGTAAAGTGATAATATGGATACGGTATTTGTGCATGCTATGTTAGCGATAAATAATCGCATGACTAAATATCTACATTTTTGGTTCAATGAACGACGACAGAATGACAATTGTCGCATAATTTAAGCTGTTTGTCGCATTTGTTCGTCTCGAAACCCTTGCTGTCAGGGTAATTTTGTCTCAGTTCTTTATTTGCGTTGATTGACGAGTCAGACCAAGAAAAAGAGAATTAACTCACTATTAATTAGAAATCAGATGAAAAAAAAGACGGAGAAACATATTTCGATGTTGACAACTCAGCTATGACCTATATGTTGATCAACGCCGTGCAAGAGCAACAAGAAATCATTGACGACTTGTACGAGAGATTAGCGCAAATGGAACGCGCTATAGAACAGTTAAACGAGATGAAGTAAACCAATAATGAATATGTCAAAAACAAATAAAATGAAAAAGCTAGTAATTGGAATCCTGTGTGTGAGTGCAGTGTTGACCTCAGTAGGATGTAAGAAAAAAGGAGATTTCACCACAGACAAAGCAGTCTATATACAAGGTGAAGTCATTACCGTAACGAATACAACTGAAAAAGGAGCCGAAAATTATACGTGGCGTTTTGGTGGAGTAGAAGTGGTTGGAGAAAACCCCGTGTATACAATTCCGAAGAGCACTCCTGTGGGAACATTCGAGATTTCCATTCTCCCACATAACTTTGAAAACACCAGTGACAGCTGGAAACGAACAACAATGTCAGTAATGGTTGAGGAAGCAGAAGAGGCAAAGATGATTTTTTACTTGCCTTCGCCAAGAACAGGAAGTCCTAATGAGACATTTTCAGTAACCATCGATTCAGAAACGAAATATGGTTCGGTTGGCAATTCATACTCCTGTACTTCTACGAACCCGAATGCTGCTACTTTCAAGGATATGCCATCCGGAGAGTATGATTACGAGATTTCTGGTTCTTCATCATCAGGAACGTACTATTTGTATGGAACTGTGGAGTTGGAAAATGGATTTTCATGCGAACCGATTAACGTTACCAACTTGTAATAAACACGGAAAAACATTCTTTGCTAGGAGATATTTCACGAAGAATAGGGTTGTCTGATCGGATGACCCTATTCGGAGTGAGCGTGATACTCAATTGTAGCCTCACTATTATGCTGGTCATCAGCGTATTTTAATTATTTGAAAATGAAAAAATCAACATACCAAATTCCGAAGAAAGCACTGTTGTTCATCACGGTGATGATAACCCTGTTTTCTTTTTCTACTCAGGTGAATGCCCAAAGTGCATCATCCCTTGTCGGTAAATACGTGAAAATATTAAACGTACACAGTGGGAAGGCTCTCTGCACAATGCACTGGTCGAAAGACGAGAAGAGTAGGAATAACCAAGAGGCGATTATTCAATATTCGTATTCTGGCGATCCAACACACATTTGGCTGATCAAATCTGCGGGAAATAATATGTACATATTGGAAAACGCCCATAGCGGAAAAGTACTGTGTACAAGACATTGGTCCAAAGATCCAAAAAGCACACGAGATCAGGAAGCCATTATTCAGTACGGCTATTCAGGAGATGCTACGCATAAGTGGCGTATCAATTCACTCGGGAATGGTCAATACCAGATGTTAAATGGCTACAGTGGAAAAGCCCTATGTACAATGCATTGGTCGAAAGATGCAAAGAGCTCGAATAATCAGGAAGCGATTATTCAATACGGGTACACAGGAGATCCAACGCACAAGTGGAGAATGTCTGTTGTGAACTACGATCCAAACCCTCCAGTTGCTCCAACAATAGAGTACACCGTGAAAGTTGATGCTTGTCATCCCGCATTAATAGGTACGGGAACAGAATCTGGAATTACCGTCGAATTCCTGGCAAACGGGCAAAGTGTTGGATCTTCTTTTTCGAAGGTGCTTGCTGAAGGATGTAACGGTGTTTACTCCGTTTTTAGTCTGAAAACAAATAAATTAGTGGATAAATTTGTCGTGCGAATTAGTGGAGAAGACGCCGCATTTATTGATAAAGTTACTCTTTCCGTAGATGGTAAGGAAGTTCGATACTACGGTAGTGATGGGGGAGAAGGCTACTGTTTGAGTTCGTCTTCGAGCGATGCATCAGGGGATTGGCAGAGATATCTTATCGATGGAAAGTGTTATTCATCAGTGAATTACTTGTATAAGAGATAGGCAGTTGTTGCGAAATTACTCAATCGCCTGAACCGCTGTAACGAATAAAAGTCACCTATAACGGGTGACTTTTCTTTATTTTGTACTTGAGTTTTTTTCCTTATTCCATCTACAATTTGGCGTGAGCCCCATCGCAGAATGGTCCGTTACCAGATGACTTACAACCGCACCAGGCAACTGTTTTCTTCTCAGTGACTTGTTCTATGATTGGAGCCATATTTGATCCTTGATGCGAACCATCGCAGTAAGGTTGATTAGTAGAATGTCCACAGGAGCACCATGCGTACGTTCCCGGTTCTACTTCCATTACAAAGGGTGAATTTTGAGCAACTTTCTTATCCATAAATAGTCTGTTTAATTACCAAGGTAACTATTTTATTCGGTATTTACAATTTGTATGCTGATGACAACGAGAGTAGTTGACAAAAAAAACGCTCAACTAACCGTTGAGCGTTTTCAATTTCATTCAAAGAAAAATTAAGCTGCTTTCTTTTTAGCTGAGCAACATGATTTTTGATCACATGACTTTTTCTTAGCGTCTGCTTTTTTCTTCTTTTTCTTTTTCTTCTTTTTGTCATCGTCGTTCTTAACCGTTACTTCAGTCTGAGTATCGCTAGAATTAGATGCTGCGTAAGCAGTTGTTCCGATTGCTCCAACGAACAATAACAAGGTAGCTGCAAATAGTATCTTTTTCATATCTTTCAATTTTGAATCATCAAATTACAAAAAATTAGCTGAGTGTCCCGAGTTTTGAGAGCTTTCCTTTGATTTTAACACTAATTTTAACAATTAGCATCTGTTCGGATGCGTACAAAGACATCGATACGCGACCCCAATTTCATCCAGTTAATTTGGAGCTAAAAATAGGCCGTGTAAACCGAAAACCATAGAAAAAAGAAAGGTACTGCCATCAAGGTAGCGTCGAACCTGTCAAGAATTCCTCCGTGTCCAGGAAGAATGGATCCAGAGTCTTTAATTCCAAGGTTTCTTTTCAATACGGATTCAAATAGGTCC
>JBGCDF010000038.1:0-6242 GCA_045105095.1 Crocinitomicaceae bacterium
TTCAGACGTATCAGCGCAAACTTGCAAAGCAACTTGTGAAGGTTCAGAAAATGAAAATCGAGCACCAAGAGATGCTAATTCAATCAAATATTCAAGTTATTGAGGACGAGAGAAAACAGTTCGCTTCGAACTTACACGATGTGATTGGTGCTCAAGTAGCCATTACGAAAATCACCCTTAGTAGTACCGAAGAACTTGAAGAGTCAAATCAACAAACAGTAGAAAGAACAATGGAAATGTTGGACGAGATTTCCACTTCCATTCGATCAATCAGTTACAACATTATGCCACCTGTTTTAATCAAGCTAGGCTTATCAAAAGCGATTGAAGAATACTTGAAAAAGTTACCCGATTCTGGTATTCGAGCACGATTAGATTCAATGATTGGAGACAAACGATTTCAGCCCAGCACAGAACTTCATGCGTTCAGAATTTTTCAGGAAGCGATCTCAAATGCACTAAAACATGCCAATTGCACGGAAATTTCGATCGAATTAAAACCTTTTCGCAACGCTTCGTTCGAACTCATCATTTCCGACAATGGTAAAGGATTTCAAAAAACTACGAATCGAGGAACGGGATTGTTAAACATGGAGCACCGCGCCGCTTTGATGCATTTTGATGTCGACATGTCAAGTAAAAGATCAGGTACAATTATTTACCTTTCACCAAAATCTATTGCCGAATGAAGACGCGCATTTCAATTACTGATGATCACCAACTGTTTGTCGATGGTTTGAGTGCTGTTTTAGGAAACTCAGAAGATCTTGAAGTCGTTCTTACGACAACTAGCGGTACTGAACTCATCCAGGAATTAGATAATGGAGCAAAGATCGATGTAGTATTTTTGGATTTAGATATGCCGGAGCTGGATGGATTGGAAACGCTAAAAATCATAAAGGAGAAAAATCCGGAGCAACACGTTTTAATTCTTTCCATGCATCATGATGATGCCATTATTCTTCATTTAATTGAGAAGGGAGCGAATGGGTATTTACTCAAGAATTCATCAGTTAAGCTGTTGAACTCCGCTATTCATGGCGTTATGGAAAATGGTCTGTATTTTGAAGATTTTGTAGTGCAAATTATGCTGAAGGGTATGGTTGTCAAACGACGAAAGCCAGTCATTTTCAATAAAAATCAGCCTCTATCTAATCGAGAAATGGACGTGCTTGAACTTCTCTGCAGAGAACACACAACGGCGGAAATATCTGAAAAACTCTTCATCAGTCAGCGGACAGTTGAAGGGCACAAAAAGAGTCTTCTCGAAAAAACGAAATCGCGGAATACGATTGGTTTGATCATCAATTCACTGAAATACGGGTTGATTCAATTGGAAGACATTTAGGAGTAAATGCTTACTCAGCTTCCTCCATCTTCCAAGTACGACACTCAACTCTAGCGTCACACCCATGCTCATATGCGTAAACTGCCGCTTCCTCGTAGATTCGAACATTCGATGATCCACACCCTTCAAATTTCGTAATCGTATCACCAGTAGATTGGCTGATCACAGCACATTCTTTACATTGATTTGGTGTTACCAATCCTCGAGCGATATTCGCACAAGAAAATAGAAAAAGCGCGCTTGCGGATAGGATAAAAAAGTTCTTTGTTTTCATATTGAATAGGAGTTAAAATTGCATGTGTCGTTCTTTCTTCTCTTCGTAGATATCATCTAGAGAGACCAAAATTCCAGTTTCTTCAACACCTCCGAACTCATCGTTTATTGCGGTTCCAAAGGTTTTCATGCTTGGAGAAAGATTCATGTAGATGTTTACCAAGGGTGGAATGAATTCCCCACGCTCTCGTACAAAGCCGTTCAATATTTTGAAGCCCTCTTTGAAATCTTGGCCTTCCAGTAATTGATCAAATGTGTCACGATCATAATCTTGTACCAATGGAGCGTGCGGTTGCATCAAGGCTTCTTTATCAGGGAAGTAGTGATGCATGAAGTGGAGCAGGAAATCACGCCCTTCAGTGTTGTAGTTGTCATACATCGTAACTTTGCCAAAGAAGTATTTGATCTCAGGGTGATGGTAAACAATCGCACCGAGTCCATCCCAGATATTATCAAGTGCAAATAATCCTTTTCGAGGATTTACGGAAGGTTGGAAATTCGGTTGAACCCAACTTCGTCCCAACTCAATGGTGTTTGGAAGATAATCGCTGACAAATCGTTCAGTGAATTTAAAGTAATGACTTGTGGACAATGGGATACGCTCGTGATTTCCGCCCAAAACCTTGTCACATAAAATGTATCGATACCCTCCAACGATTTCTTCATCTTCCGGAGACCAAACAATCAATTGGTCATAGCACAACTCTGACGTATCAAATTCATCCAAATCGATTTCTTCGCCCGTACCGCCGCCAGCATTGCGAAATGTTACTTCGCGAAGGCGACCTATTTCCTTTAGAACATTTGGGGCGTTATGAACATTCACCGAATAGATGTCGTTTCCACCTTTTCGGGTGTTTCGCAAAAAACGATCTTCATTTAATTCACTTTTCAGAAGATCACGATCTATGGGTTCAATCATCTTTTTCATTCAATATCATTCTTCATCTGCCAAATCATACACTATACTACGTATTTCCTGCGCGATTTCATATTCTGATTTGTCTTTATTATACAAAATCTCTGGGTCAATAGCATCACCCACGACGAATTTAATATGTCGTCCTGATTGCTTAAACATCTCATTCGAGAGATAAAGCATTTCGATATTCGCCTTAATTCCCAGTTTTCGTCTCAAATTGGATAATTTATAGAAGAATTCCGATAAATGCCCTTCGATATGAATCGGAATTACTTTTCTGTTGAATTTCTTTGAGTTGGTTACAAATGTTTTTTTCCATTTTAAATCTTGAGTTTTACCGTCAATTTTTCGACTTACTAACCCAGCTGGAAAGATGCAAACACAATCATCAGATTCAAACAATTTGTAGATACGCTCTCTTGTCCCAGATTTTTGATTCCCTACTTTATTCACGCCTACGAACATTCCGCTCATGTTTGTCAAGTTCATGAGGATATCATTCACGATAAACTTAAGATCATTTCTGCGACCATTCAAGGCGGTAATCAGAATCATGGCGTCCATCCCCCCAAGCGGATGATTCATAACCAGAACGATTCGTTCGTCGGTTGGGATTTTCTCCAAACCTTCTACTTCAACCGTAAGGTTCATGTAATCGACCACAGCCTGACAAAATTCTTCGTCTCTTTTATCCTTGTGCAGCTCAAGAAAATCATTTATCTCATCTTCATGAATAATGCTCTTTAGGTAGTTCAATACTACCTTCGGCATCCATTTCAAAACAGATGGATTTTTCTCTCCAATGACCCTTTCAAGGTCAATAAATTTTCCTTCTTCCATTTCTCGAGTACGAAATTAGCCTTAATTCTTCCATGGGAATCATATATATCAGGTATTTATCCACATTACATCTTAAATAAGTTCGAACAAAAGTCCAGAAAAATCACCGCACGCTTCGGGCTTTATTGGTAGATTTGTAAGTTCAATAATTTGTATGAAAAGGTTATGATCGAATTGTCTGACAGAATCAACGCAATGGAAGAATCCGCAACCATTGCCATGTCTCGAAAAAGTAGAGAGTTGAAAGCGGAAGGAAAAGATGTAATCACCTTGAGTTTGGGTGAGCCAGATTTCAATACTCCTGATTTTATCAAGGAGGCTGCTAGTCAGGCAATGAAAGATAATTTCACCTATTATACTCCTGTTCCAGGATATTTGGATTTGCGCCAGGCGATTTCAAAGAAATTCAAGCGCGATAATAACTTGGATTACAGCCCAGAACAGATTGTTGTTTCAACTGGAGCGAAGCAGTCGATTGCCAATGTTGTATTGAGTTTGATCAACGAAGGAGACGAAGTGATCATTCCAGCCCCGTACTGGGTGTCCTATTTGGAAATCGTGAAAGTGGCTCAGGGAAAGCCTGTTATTGTAAATGCAGGTATCGAAAATGACTTTAAACTTTCGGGGAAAGAACTGGAAGCAGCTATCACAGATAAAACAAAATTGATCATCTTCTCAACACCATGCAATCCAACGGGGTCTGTTTATAGTAAGGAAGAATTGGTTGGAATTGCTGAAGTGTTGGAGCGTTATCCAAACGTGGTAATTATTGCTGATGAGATTTATGAGCACATCAATTTCACTTCAAAACATGAGAGTCTTGCTCAATTCGAAGAAATAAAGAATCAAGTGGTAACAGTGAACGGTGTTTCAAAAGCGTGGGCCATGACAGGTTGGCGATTGGGGTACATTGGAGCAAGCGAGAAAATCGCCAAAGCTTGCACGAAAATGCAAGGTCAGTTTACTTCTGGAACATCTTCAATATCTCAGAAAGCAGCAATAGCAGCCATGGAAGCGGATCCAGCTGTTTTGAAAGATATGATTGCAGCCTTCGAAGGTCGAAGAAAATTGGTGTTAGACGCACTCAATGAAATTGAAGGAGTAAAGACAAATATTCCAGAAGGCGCGTTTTATGTCTTCCCAGACGTTTCGTACTTTTATGGTAAGTCTTACAACGGAAGAAAGATCAATAATGGCAGCGATTTGGCCATGTACCTGTTGGATGAAGCGCTTGTAGCTTTGGTTACAGGAGAGGCGTTCGGAGATCCAAATTGCATTCGTATTTCGTATGCTACTTCGGAAGAAGTTTTGACGGAAGCGATGAGACGGATCCGTGAGGCTTTAGAAAATTTGAGTGAATGAATTTTGATGTAAACGCATTATTTGACCAATTTTCTCAACAACGAATTCTTGTCGTTGGAGATGTTATGATAGACGCGTATTTGCGCGGAAGTGTTACGCGGGTAAGCCCAGAAGCACCAGTTCCTATTGTAAATCTAGAGAAAACGGAAGATCGGTTAGGTGGAGCGGCCAATGTAGCGTTAAACTTGTCTTCGCTTGGAGCGGAACCTATTTTATGCGCTATTGTTGGTGATGATAAAGGCGGTAGAACCTTTTCAGATATTCTTGATTTTAGGGGATTGTCCCGAGAAGGCATTGTAAAAAGTGCCGATCGCATGACAACAACCAAAACGCGTGTCATTGGAAACAATCAACACCTACTCAGAATCGATGAGGAAGTATTGACGGATATTTCCGCTCAGGAAGAACAAGATTTTATTCATCGCATCAAACAATTGATGGACACGAAAGTAGATGCCATCATTCTGGAAGATTACAACAAAGGCTTATTGACACCAAACGTGATCGACTCGATCGTGAAAATGGCGAATGCACGTAATATTCCCGTTACCGTTGATCCAAAGAAAGACAACTTCTTTGAATACAAAAATGTGACACTCTTCAAACCGAACTTGAAAGAGTTGAAAGAAGGAGTGGGAGTAAAAACAATGGATGTCACGAATCGAGACGAGTTCGAAGCTGCGGTTAAGGAGCTAGAGTCGAAGTTAGAGAATGACATCACGCTTGTAACGCTTTCCGAACATGGTGTGTTCATTAAAAAAGATCAAGATAAAAAGTACATCCCTGCTCACGTGCGGAACATCGCTGACGTTAGTGGGGCTGGAGATACAGTAATTGCAGTTGCGACGCTTTGTTTAGCAGCTGGTTTAGAAATTGAATACATTGCAGACATTGCCAATTTATCAGGGGGACTTGTCTGTGAAGTGAGCGGAGTAGTTCCGATAGATGCTGGACTACTAAAAGAGGAAATTGCAAAACTGCAGGGCTCATGAACATTAAAGAGCTAAGGGAAAGAGCAAATCTTTATCTGTACGGTTCAAAATCGAGAGTACTGGGAATTTTATCATTCCTAAACGTCCTTGTTTCATTGACCGCCCTTAGCATCTTAATTATTTACTACGGATTCAAACTGACTCCGGAATCGAAGAACATTTGCTTTACCATTTTGGAAGTCAGTTTTGGTTTCTATATCCTACGTTACGCCCTAAAGTTCATTTACGATTTCAATCCGCGTGAGTTTATCAGGAATAATTGGTTCGAAGGGATTATTGTTATGCTACTGCTGATTGAAGGGATTTCGTACAATTTCTTCGATCAAATGTTGATTGAATCCATGGTTATATCGTGGGGATTCGAAGGTTTCGGTGCGTTTTCAATTATTTTTGTTCAGCTCTTTGTCTTCATTATCATCATTAGTAATCTTTTCAAGGATAAGAAATTCAAGCCTTGGTTGAAGATTCATCCAGGGTGGTTGTTTACCATTTCAATTGCTTTGAT
>JBGCDF010000039.1:0-5479 GCA_045105095.1 Crocinitomicaceae bacterium
CACTATAAGCCTCTTCCACCTTCTCAAACTTCTTCAGGCGTGAATTTATCAACTTAGACATCGGAAAACGATTCAAGAAAAACTGCTTGAGTTCAAATAACTTTTCTTCATAGAGATCTTGAAGATCATCTTCTTCGTCAATCGGTAAGTAAATAATTGCTTCTTCCTTGGTCATGGCAAATTTTATCCGACAAATTTCTAAAAAATTGACCAAACTCCTTTCTAATCGTAAACAGAAAACCATATAACAGAAAAGAGCGCTTCTGCCCTCCAAAAATAAACTTCAGAACTCCCGCAGGATATCTGTTTAAAAATAATCATAACTATTTTTGCTCCAAATTTGATTAACTCTATATTATTTGTATAATTGTACCGTTAAAAGCGCATTATCTTGTGCAACGGATTAAGTTTCCACTTAAATTAGTTTACCCCCAAGTTATCACGTATAGTAATTATCTATGGATAAATCAGAATTGCAAAGCAACAAGCTGCCTGAGTTAAGAACACTTGCAAAAGCCATCGGAATTGAAGGCTTTGAGAAAATGAAAAAGGCTGATCTAGTCGATGCTATAGCAAGCTCAGGAACATCTGGTGCTCCTAAAGAAAAGGAAGCAAAACCTGTAAGAAAGCGCAAGCGCGTTCGCGTTGTTAAGGATGAGACAAAAGATCAACCTAAGGAGCAACCGAGCTTATTCAATGAGGAGGAAGCACCTAAGAAGGAGGCCGCTGCAGACAGCAACGAAACTAAAAAGCCTGAAACTAAGAGCGATTCAAAGGAGGTTAAGAAAAAGACTGAAGCTGAAAAAACAGCAAGTGATAAACCAGAATCAAATAAGGAGAAACCTTCTAAAGGCATTGATTTAGCTGCTAAGGCTCGTGAAACGACCGAAAAGAAAGAGGTTCGTAACGATAACCAAAAGCGAGATCGCAACACGCAAAATCGCCGAAATAACAACGGCAACAATAACAATAACAGCAATAAAGGAAATCAGAACAGAAATCAGAACAACAATCAACGAGACAATCGTCCTTCAAAAGAAGATGAGGAAAAATACAGTCTGGTTGGAATTGTTGATGCTGAAGGAGTATTAGAAATCATTCAAGATGGATATGGATTCCTTCGTTCTTCTGATTACAACTATCTTCCTTCACCTGATGATATTTACGTATCCCAAAGTCAAGTCAAATTATTTGGTTTGAAAACTGGAGATACCGTTAAAGGATCCATTCGTCCTCCTCGCGAAGGCGAAAAATTCTTCCCGCTAGTAAAAGTTGAATCGATTAACGGGCGCACGCCATCTTACATTCGTGATAGAGTGCCGTTCCAGTATTTGACTCCACTTTTCCCAAATGAAAAGTTCAATTTGACAGGACATAAGCAAGAAACTCTTTCGACGCGTGTAATGGACCTGTTTGCCCCAATCGGAAAGGGACAGCGTGGAATGATCGTTGCCCAACCAAAAACGGGTAAAACAATGCTTTTGAAGGATGTTGCCAATGCAATTGCAGCGAATCATCCTGAAACATACTTAATCGTATTATTGATTGATGAACGTCCTGAGGAAGTTACGGACATGGCACGTTCGGTAAATGCAGAAGTTATTGCATCTACTTTCGATGAGCCAGCAGATCGCCACGTAAAAGTTGCGAACATGGTTCTTGAGAAAGCGAAGCGTATGGTTGAGTGTGGTCACGATGTGTGTATCCTACTCGATTCGATTACACGTCTTGCTCGTGCATACAACACGGTTTCTCCTGCTTCTGGAAAGGTACTTTCTGGAGGGGTTGATGCGAACGCTCTTCACAAACCAAAACGTTTCTTTGGAGCTGCTCGTAAGATCGAAAATGGAGGATCACTCTCTATCCTTGCTACGGCATTGACAGAAACAGGATCAAAAATGGATGAAGTAATCTTTGAGGAATTCAAAGGAACTGGTAACATGGAACTTCAATTGGATCGTAAGATTTCGAACAGAAGAATCTACCCAGCTATCGATATTACATCTTCTGGAACACGTCGTGAAGACTTGTTAATGGATAAAGATGTTCTTCAGCGTGTTTGGTTACTTCGTAAGTTCATCGCTGACATGAACCCAGTCGAAGCAATGGAATTCTTGAAAGACCGAATGAGTAACACCATGTCGAACGAAGAGTTCTTGGTGACAATGAACGGATAACCCATGAAAATTACGGTTAAAATAGGTCTTATCTTCGCTGCCGTTTGGATTAGCTTGAAGATGATCCTTTTCTCCACACAATCAGGAGCTGAACGGTACGATTTGACCTTGCCGATTATGGCCAACATTTTGTGTTTACTTCTGGCAATCTCTGTCGGATTGTACCTTCATAAAAGGAAAGAAACGGAGTACACGAATGCACTTGGTGACATCAAAAATGCACTTACAGCGGGAGTTCCCTACATTGTTATCGTGAGCGTCTTCATCTACTTTTACTATACGAAGATCGACCCGGAATTCAATCGACATCAACAAGCTGAAGCTGCAATGCAGTTAGAAAAAATGCTGGATGATCCTAAAGAACTTCAGGCCCTCAGGGATTCAAATGCAGAATTTGAGGTAATGACCGTTGAGGAGCTTCGTGAAAGTCTTACCGACAATCAGCAGGCAATGTACAGCGCTCAAGCCGTGACTACTGTAAGTTTGCTGGGAATGCTGATTCTCGCAACTTTCAACAGTATTTTTGTTACAATCGTCTATAGGAAACTGGTTTTCCCTCAGGCACGACCAAAAAGCTGAGTTTCTCTCTGAGTTCATAGATTCACTCAATTATCCAAAAGAAGTAAGCGCTATGTTCTCCTCGCATGATTACCATATGAGAAGCAGCTTTCATATTTTTCGGTTAGATTTGAGGAATGTCTGATCAAAACATGATTTTTTGCTAAGAAATCGATTTCACATATCGTCGTTCACATGGATGATCTTCGGGTTTATCATCGTGTATGTCTTAATTTCGTTTGTAAATCACGTATGCTTCAGAACCTATGGACTAGATTTAGGTCTGTATACCAACGCGATGTACGACTACGCTCACGGCTCTATGCCCATGATGGACATGATCTGGGATACGAAAGAAACAGCGCTAGCCGATCACTTCGATTTCTACTTGATCCTATTTTCTCCTTTGGTCTATCTTTTCGGCAGTTGGACGCTGCTCATTGTTCAGATTGTCGCCATTGTCATAGGAGCGAAAGGAGTTCATACTTATTTCAAAAATCAACCGCGAACAGCACTCTTCGCCACCTTTTTCTTTTTGAGTTACTTTGGTGTTTTCTCTGCCTTGAGCTATGACTATCACAGCAATGTAATTGGTGCGATGGCTGTCCCATGGCTGTTCTATTTTGTGCGAGAAAAACGATTCATTAGTAGCTTCCTTATTCTCTTCTTTATTTGGATAGGCAAAGAGAACATGGCTTTTTGGATGTCATTTGTAACTCTAGGACTCGCCCTGATATATCGAAAGGAACAACGATCTATGTTGATTCTTTTGGGCTTCTCTGCCGCTTCTTTTGTTTACTTCTTCCTCGTGATTAGCCTGTTCATGCCCTCTCTGTCAGAAGGAGGAGAATACCTTCACTTTGCTTATTCAAGTCTTGGAGAATCGATGTCTGAAGCGTTCATACATTTGATTGCTCATCCGATTGACTCCGTTGAGCTATTCTTTACGAATCATCTGGACAATCCTCGTTTTGACGGAGTGAAATTAGAATCTCATCTGCTTTTGTTGATTTCGGGAGTGCTTATTCTGATTCGTCGGCCGGCCTATTTACTGATGCTGGCTCCCATCTATTTTCAGAAATTTTTTCATGATAGCCCTATAACCTGGAGCACTGGAGGCCAGTATTCTATTGAATTTGCACCGATTTTAGCCATCGGGGTATTCGAAATTCTGCAATCGACCAAGGTCGAGAAGTTGAAAAAGTATGCTCCTTGGGGTGTTGTTGTTCTTTCATTGGCTTGTACTTTCCGTGTCATGGATCAACCTTTTGATCATGTGGAAGAGAGTGCTATTCAATTCTACAAGGGAGGACATTATTCACGCGACTATAACATTGAAGCAGTTCGAAAGGCCCTCGATAAAATCCCCGAAGACGCTGCAGTTTCTGCTCAAAATCCCTATTTACCACATGTTTCTTTACGGGAAGAGGTGTATATGTTCCCATATTTAAAGAATGCTGAATACATTTTGATTTCTCCGAAAGAGTATCCGTACCCCTTGGAAACAGAGGGTTTACTGGAAGAAATTCAGCTTTTGAAAGAAAATCTAGAATGGAAGTTGATGTATGAAAAAGATGACGTTTATCTTTTTGAAAAAAATCAACGAACGGATGAGTAACCTCGAATGTCATTTGAAACTAATCACATGAGTACATTTGTAAAAAACTACTATTCACCTAAAAACCCTGCGATTTTTCTTTCTGTCTCATGGGAAACAGGATATCGAGATATTCAAGTTCGATACAATGGTCGATTGGTGCATACCATTCCGCAGCCAACGGTATTAGTGGATGGTGTCAAAATTCGGGATGAAGAATTAGGAGTGATTAAATTCAAGTTCACTTCAGATCGCCCACGAAAGCTTGTGGTAAAGGTGAATAATAAGAAATTCAACACTGTCAATAAGTTCTATAAGTACGAATACGTAGGACTTGTTACTGTTTTTACAACACTAGCTCTATTTGCAGGAATCGAAGCATTCATGCTAGCCGGAATTTATGAGTTCAACTTTGCGTTTCTCCCTTTCACCATGATCTTCGTTCTCGGACTGATCATTGCAGCCATTTACGGGGTGACCTCATTTTTCTTAAGCAAGAGAGTTGCATGGATGTATTTTGTGGGAGCGGGCATATTCACCGTTACTACTGTTCTATCAGTTTTCAATGTTTCCTTTGTGCTTGCCACCTGGGCCAATTACTTTGTGCTGTTTATTCGATTGGGAATTTTAGCCTATCTTCTTTTCCAGATGAAACATATTATCAAGGAGATCAGGAAAGCAAATGGGAGAATTCAGGACGACAGTTTACTCGATTCCGAATGATTTAAGAAAAGGCTTAACGAAACAGCTAGTTTTGTGAATAGACAGCTTAAGAGAATTACTTTTTTACCTCATTCGTCTATTCGTTTTTCTTAGGGTTTCGGTATCAGCAATGTATTGCTCTAGTGATATCGATTCCGTTGAGTCTTGGAAGTATTCATCGTACATCTTTAAACTACCATTTTCCTGCGGAACAAAATACATTTCAATTTCATCGAGATCGAAATACTTACCATTGTTCTCAGTAACTTCGTATTCATCACGAACCTCACCAGATAATTGAGCAAAGCGAATCATTTTCCGAGGTCCATTGCGATAAAGCGTCACAATTTCGTTTTCCATCAACCATTCCCCTATTATCTGATCAGGCTTAGCATCTGGAAAGACATACCTTGGTAATTCCCTAATTTGATTTAAGGTGAATCCA
>JBGCDF010000040.1:0-7426 GCA_045105095.1 Crocinitomicaceae bacterium
GAAAATACAAAGTTAGAAGCTGACATGGACGGCATGAACGAAATGCTTGAAGGGTATGTCGGAAATATGTCTAACGATCTCAAAGTAGACTTCAAAAACATGCTGAAAACGTA
Source organism: Crocinitomicaceae bacterium (assembly GCA_045105095.1). Classification (GTDB taxonomy): domain Bacteria; phylum Bacteroidota; class Bacteroidia; order Flavobacteriales_D; family Crocinitomicaceae; genus UBA4466. The sequence continues at coordinate 114 of JBGCDF010000040.1, forward strand.
TGATATTCTACTTGAAAAAGGAAGTCCGGCTCAGAATGATAGTATCAATGCACAGAAAGCGCGTATTGAGGAACTTCTAGTTGAAGTTGAAAAAGGGAAAATGAATGGCTACCAATTGTATGAGGCACGAAAGGAAATTGAAACCTTGCGTAAAATCATGAAAGGATACGTAGTACAAATCGATTCATTGAATACACTCAATATTCAATTGACAAGCGAGTTGGATTCTACCTCGACGCAGTTGAACTTAACAAAAGATGAAAGAGACAAAATTCAAGAGTTAGCCGAGCAACAAGGCGAAACAATTGATAAAGCGAAGAAACTACAAGCGTACAACTTTAGCTCTGGCGCACTGCGCGGAAAACTAAACGGAACGGTTACGGTGACAACCAAAGCGAGAAATAGCGTACAATTGAAATCGAGCTTTACGATTTCTGAAAACTCAGTTACTTCAAATGGTAATAAAGGAGTGTACCTGCAGATCACGGATCCAAATGGAAAGATTTTCCAGAAGCGAGCAAGCAACGTTATCTCGACAGATTCTGGGGATGTTTCATATACGGATATGAAAACAATCAATTACACTGGATCGAGCATCGATGTTGCGATTTACTACGATCTGAACGATCAAAAAATAGATAAAGGAAATTATAAGGTGAAGATTTACTGTCAAGGCCAAATGATTGGCTCTGATAGCTTCTCCCTGAAATAAGTTAGGTTAGATGATCAATATTTTTATTGCAAATTTAGATTGGGAGGTAACTTCCGAAGATTTGAATCAAACGTTCTCAACGTTTGGAACAGTTACATACGCCCATGTTGTATATGACCGGAAGACGAAGCGCTCAATGGGGTACGGTTATGTAGAAATGGAAGATTCCGATCAGGGAATTAATGCCATTCAGGCCTTAAATGGTTTGGAAGTAAATGGTCGTCCGATTGACGTAAAAGTAGCGTCACCAAAAGGTAATCGTCCACAGAAAAAAATTGAACCGCCGAAGAAACCTGGTGAGGACAAGAAGATGAGACCGAGAAGACCTCGAAAATAATAACGTAAACCACATATTATGTCGAATGCAATTGATCAAGGACACGTTGAGTCGTCTATTGATGCAAAAGGAATAGCAACAATTGAATTTGGGCATCCGCTCAGTAATTCGCTGCCAGGAAAAATTCTTCAAAAACTAGCGAATACGATTGAATCTCTCGGAAATAATGCTGAGGTGAAAGTAATTGTATTGAAATCTGCTGGAGAGCGCGCTTTTTGTGCAGGAGCAAGTTTTGATGAATTGATCTCGATCAAAGATTTGGAAACTGGAAAAATCTTCTTCTCGGGATTTGCCAATGTAATCAACGCCTGTAGAAAATGCCCTAAATTGATTATCGGTCGTGTTCACGGTAAAGCAGTAGGTGGTGGAGTAGGAGTAGCATCAGCTGTAGATTATTGTTTTGCAACGAAATTTGCCGATGTGAAATTATCAGAATTGGCCGTGGGAATTGGTCCTTTTGTGGTTGGTCCAGCAGTGGAACGAAAGGTTGGTACTTCGGCTATGAGCCAATTAGCGATTAATGCTACTGAATGGAGGTCCGCTCGTTGGGCGAAAGACAACGGTTTGTACGCTGAGATTTTCGAAGATAGTACCGAGATGGATGAGCGCATTGCAGAATTAGCTGATAAGCTCTCGAATTCAAACCCTGAAGCGATGAGGTTGTTAAAACAAGTATTCTGGCAAGGGACTGAAAATTGGGATGAACTTCTTTCTGAAAGAGCTGCCATGAGTGGCGAATTGGTACTTTCCGATTTCACAATCAACGCGATTAATAAGTTTAAGAAGAAATAAGCCGATGCGTTCCGATAGCTATCGGAAGCATCAAGACCTTGAGGCGATAGTTTCAAATAACAAGAGATAGATAGAGTGAAAAGCTCAGTGGTGTATCCTCTGAGCTTTTTTCGTTGTAGGCACCACGATTGGATTATATATCGCCGAGCTGATAATTTTTCAGAACTCTAAAATGATTGTCTTAAATTTGGCGCTAAATAAGACAAAATGTCATTTGACTACTTCACTAATGAACAACTTTTTCCGCTTCTTGTAGGAGCTGTTGTCTTGTTGGTGTCTTTAGTTTTTTACAGCCTTCCTAAAACCAAAAAGTTGGGAATCCCTACGCTATTTCTTGGGGCGTTAGTTTTGGGGTATTTTGTTGCTAATCTCGATCACTTCCTGATTTTATGGGATGAACAGTACCATGCACTCGTCGCCAAAAATTTGATAGATAGTCCACTTAAGCCTGTTTTGTACAGCGACCCGGCCTTCCCTTGTGATCATAAGATTTGGACAGGTAATCATGTTTGGCTGCATAAGCAACCCTTGTTTCTCTGGCAAATGGCAATTAGCATCAAACTCTTTGGTGTTAGTGAATTAGCGATTCGAATCCCGAGTGTACTAATGCATGCGATTATTCCATTGTTCATTTACCGAATTGGAACTCATGTCAGAAATCAGAATACGGGATATTTTGGAGCATTCCTGTTTACCGTGGCCTATTTCCCACTTGAATTGGTAGTAGGGAGGTACGCAACAGATCACAATGACATCGCCTTTATGTTTTATCTAACCGCCTCGTTTTGGGCTTGGTTTGAATATCAACAATCAGGAAAAAAGTACTGGATTCTTTTAATTGGTCTATTTAGTGGTGGAGCGGTGCTGGTAAAATGGTTAATGGGCATGCTCATTTATGTTGTATGGTTCTTGAGCAAGGTAATTTTTGAACCTGATACGCGCTGGAAACTGAAATCATATCTGCCACTGGCTATTTCCGGTCTTCTTTCAATGATCATTTTCATTCCTTGGCAGATATATGCTCTCAGTAATTATCCCGACGAGTACCTTTACGAATACGAACGAACGAATTCTCACTTGTGGAAGGCAATCGAAGGGCATTCGGAATCCTTTTTTTACCATTTCACAGATGGTTTGAATAAATTATATGGTTCTGGAGCGTTGGTGCCGATTATCTTATTACTCGCACTTGTTCTGCTGATAACGAAGATGAAAAATGCGAAGTATAAATTCGTTATAGTTTTTTCGATCACCTTTGTATATGTTCTCTTCACACTGGCTCAAACAAAAATGGTAGCATTTCCAATTATTGTTGCACCCTTCGTTTTTCTCGCATTGGGGCATCTATTGAGTTCACTTTTTGACTTCCTTTCTTCGAAGATTCGTATGAAATGGCTGAGTACTACGATTTGTGCAATTACGCTACTTCTTTTTGGTTTTATGAACCTGAACCTTGACAAGATACAGAACTATCATACCGACTGGAAGCCTCATGATAATCACAAAAGAGCATGGGAGATAGCTGAAATGAAATCGATCAGATTGATTCAGGAAAACTTAAACACTGATTATGTGGTCTTCAACACAAGTGTAACGTATGAAGGCAACATTCCTACCATGTTTTATACTGGAATAACTGCATATTCTTTTATTCCAAGTGAGGAGCAAGTGCAGGAAGTTAAACGACAAAACAAAAAGATCGCCGTGCTCGATTTAGGGAATCTGCCTTCGTATATCCATGAGGACGCTAATATAAAGGTGTTAGACGTAAGAGGAATACTTCCCAATTGATATTTAGGTGTTGATGATCATTAGAGAACAAGAAAGGCTAACAGCCAGATTTCGATGGATTTTTTGAAAATCTCATGAACCCAAGCGTCTCATCACAATCTTTTTGAAAAAGGGTTTGTTAATAAACCTAGAAATCATATCTTTGCAGCCCCATTTTGGGGGAATTGTCTTATTAAATTAATTAGAAACTGTGGATACATTAAGTTACAAAACCGTTTCCGCTAACAAAGAAACTGCTGATAAAAAGTGGTTTATAGTGGATGCTGAGGGCCAAACAGTTGGTCGCTTAGCGAGCAAGGTGGCGAAGGTTATTCGTGGAAAACACAAACCGAACTTCACACCTCATGCAGACTGCGGTGACAATGTTATCATTGTCAATGCAGAGAAAGTATCGTTCTCAGGTACAAAATTGGTAGACAAGACATACATTCGCTACACGGGCTACCCGGGTGGACAACGTATGACTACTGCCGAAGAGATGCTGAGAAAGCAACCTGAACGTCTTATCGAAAAGGCTATCAAAGGAATGCTTCCTAAAAACAAATTAGGGCGTCAATTATTTACCAATCTTAAAGTGTACACTGGTACAGAGCACAATCATGACGCTCAAAAACCAGAAGTACTCAACTTAGATACATTCAAATAATAGCATGGAAGTTATTAACACATTAGGAAGAAGAAAAACAGCAGTTGCACGCGTTTACATGTCAGAAGGTAAAGGAAGTGTTACTGTGAACAAAAGAGACTACAAGGAGTTCTTTCCTGTAGCTGTTCTTCAATCAAAAATTGTTCAACCATTCGAACTTACAGATACTGTTGGTAAATACGATATCAAAGTAAATGTTGCCGGAGGAGGTGTGAACGGACAAGTAGAAGCGATCCGTTTAGGAATTGCTCGTGCACTTGTTAAAGTAGATGAAGAAAATAAACCTTTGTTGAAAGAAGAGGGATTAATGACACGTGATCCACGTATGGTCGAGCGTAAAAAGCCAGGTCAGCCGAAAGCACGTAAGAAATTCCAATTCTCGAAACGTTAAACAAGTTTTTTGCTCAATCTGGAGATATCTCCATGGAGCGTAAAGCGGTTGTTTAGTATCCAAGTTCTTGAGTATTGCCTAGGCCCCTCTTGAATTGACTACTAAAGGAACGTAAACAATTTAAAAAGAAAAAAATGTCAAAAGTTAGCTTTGAACAACTATTAGAAGCAGGTGCTCACTTCGGTCACTTGAAAAGAAAATGGAACCCGGCAATGGCGCCGTATATCTTTGAAGAGAAAAAAGGTATCCACATTATCGACCTTAATAAGACAATTGCACATCTTGACCAAGCATGTGCGGCGTTAACGCAAATTGCTCGTTCGGGAAAAAAGATTCTTTTCGTTGCAACTAAGAAACAAGCAAAAGAAATACTTTCACAAAAAGTAAAAGAAGTAAACATGCCTTACGTTACAGAACGTTGGACTGGTGGTATGTTGACAAACTTCCAAACTACGCGTAAGTCTATCCGTAAAATGACGTCTATCGACAAAATGAAAACGGATGGTACATGGGAAACATTGAACAAAAGAGAGCGTCTTTTCAAAACTCGTCAAAGAGAAAAACTAGAAAAAACGTTTGGTTCAATCGCAGACATGACGCGTCAGCCAGCTGCAATTTTTATCGTTGATATCTTGAAAGAGCATATCGCATTAAAAGAAGCTCGTCGTCTGAATATTCCAGTATTCGCAATGGTAGATACGAACGTGAACCCTAAATTGGTTGACTTCCCAATTCCGGCGAACGATGATGCTACTAAGTCAATTGCAGTAATTCTTGAAGCAGCAACAAATGCAATTAAGATTGGTTTGACTGAAAGAAAAGCGAACAAAGATAGCGATGCAAAAGCAGCAGCTGACAAGAAAGCAGCTAAAGCAGAAGCAGCTCCAGCTAAAGAAGCGGCTCCAGTAAAAGAGGAAGCTCCGGCAAAAGAGGAGGCTCCAGTTGCTGAAGAAGCACCTAAGGCAGAAGCTCCTGTAGAAGCGGCTCCAGCAGCAGAAGCAGCGCCAGCAGCTACGGAGGAAGCTCCAGTAGCAGAGGCAGCACCAGTTGCTGAAGAAGCAAAAGCTGAAACTGAAGATTCAAAAGAAGAAGAATAAATAATAATTAATTCGTTCCGATATCCACGATCCCGATAACTATCGGGATATCGGGATCGGGACACAAAACAAAATTCCATGGCAATTACAGCTGCAGATGTGAATAAGTTGCGTAAGCAAACAGGAGCAGGAATGATGGACTGCAAGAAAGCACTCGTTGAAACAGATGGTGATTTCGAAGCAGCAGTTGACGTACTGCGTAAGAAAGGTCAAAAAGTTGCTGCAAAGCGCGGTGATAATGAGGCTAGCGAAGGATTAATTTTCGCACAAACTACTGAAGATGGTAAGACAGGTGTTATGGTTCGTTTGAACTGTGAAACTGACTTCGTAGCGAAAAATGATGATTTCCGCGGATTCGTTCAATCTCTTGTTGATATCGCAATGAAGGAAATGCCAGCTTCAATCGATGAGTTGAAAGCGGCTGCATACAATGATAAATTGACAGTAGCAGAGAAAATCACTGAGCACGTTGGTGTTGTTGGTGAGAAATTGGATCTTTCTGCGTTTGATGTAGTAAGCGCTGATAGCGTTGTTGCATACAACCACCCAGGAAACCAAATCGCTACGTTAGTTGGTTTGAACAGCGGTTCTGATTCTGCTCAAGACGCTGGGCGTCAAGTTGCAATGCAAATTGCTGCAATGAACCCAATCGCATTGAACAAAGAGGGAATCGATGAAAAAACGATCGCTCGTGAGTTGGAAGTAGGTAAAGACCTTGCTATCCAAGAAGGAAAACCAGCGGAAATGGCCGATAAAATCGCTCAAGGACGCTTGAACAAATTCTTCAAGGAAAATACTTTGTTGAGCCAATCGTTCGTACGTGACAACAAAAAGTCTGTTGAGCAGTTCTTGAAAGAAACTGAAGATGGATTAACGGTTGTTGCCTTCAAACGTCATGCAATGTCATAATTAGACATCAATACATATTGAATCCCGTCCCGACTCCGATATCTATCGGAAGATCGAGACGGGATTTTTTGTGCCCAATTGTCAAAAAAACATAAACGAAGCAATGGACGAAATCGAATCATTAGTACTGTCACTATTGGAAGAATTTAAAATTCAACATCATTCAATAGCATCTGGAAATCACCGAGCGAATAATAAAAGTGTAGATCGAGCACACAAAATTTTCACAGAACTAAGACTCTCTCAAAATGTTCGTGAGCTTCTTCCGCATTTGAAAACCGCTTCAGCAGAAGTGAAAGCCAGTATTGCGGTGTACTGTCTGCCTGTTGCAGAAGATAAATGTTTAAGCATCCTAAAAGAAATTAGAGATAACAATGATTCTATTCTCGGGTTGCAAGCCGAGTACGCGGTGAAAAATTGGGAGAACAAACAGTATTTTTTGTGGGACGATTGAAAATACGTTTCTGTTTATCTTTCAATCGTTCAATTATTTAATCCAATGTTCGTATCTTTACAAAACTATGCGTACATATATTTTATTACTGCTCATTGCAGCATTGGCAAGCTGCGCACCATCCCGATTTATTGAACCCTTAGACGAAGGAGAATGGTCCGTTGGAGCCAACTTCGGAGGACCA
>JBGCDF010000041.1:0-9777 GCA_045105095.1 Crocinitomicaceae bacterium
CAAGGTAGCAAAATACATGCCAGCAGACAATTAAGAATCATCGCTAGTGTTCATGGTCATCATGATCAGCATTCTCCTCCTCTTCATGTTTCGGTTGTTTGATGGAGAATCTGAAGCCTGCATATACATTCATTCCAATCACCGGTGCCCACACTCTCGTTGCATCAAATGTTGAGCTGAACGGATTTTCAGCATCGATAATAGGATTACGCTGAACAAAATTCCCAATATTTTCTCCTCCTACATAGAACTCCCAACGACGATAAACATGCGTAATTTGTGCATGAAGTAAGGCATAGGTTTGGCTTGAGTTGTCTGTCGTTAGACTTCCGTCAGGGAGTACGTTTTGTGGTAGACGTGCTTCACCAAATACAGATACTGTTGCATCCGCCATCCAGCGTTTGTTGCGGGTAGTGTACGAAATATTAGCAAAACCTCGATGCACGGGAACCATCACACGCGACTGCAATTCTCCGGCAAAAACAGCTTTCACATCTAACCATTTATACGCAAATCTCAGGTCGATCTGCTTGGCAGGTGAGTAGGCAAGTTCCAATTGAAGACTGTTCGAGTACGATCTTCCATTCAGTGAACTGAAGACTATGGTATTCACATCTGCATCTCGGTCTACAATCATTTGGCTTTCGAACTGAGTATGATAGAAGTCCGCTGTAATTGAGCCTGCCTTTTTCCAAAGGACAAATCGTTGAATGACACTTCCTCCAACATTCCATGAAATCTCAGGTGTGACAGTATCCGGAGCAATCCATGTTCTACCTGTGGCCAAAAGTGAGATGTTGTCAATCATGTAGTTTGGAACTCTCCAGCCTTTTCCGATAGTACCGCGAAGATCTAATCGCTCTGTAACAGCATACTTGAGGTGCAGTCGTGGGGCATATTGAAATCCGTAGATGTTGTGATAGTCTCCTCGAACTCCTGCAATAGACGATAGTCGGGCTCCGGAGTACGTGTATTCTCCGAATGCTCCAGGGACAATTTCGAGACGGTCATCATTTAGTGAATCCATCTGTTGTTCAATGTCACTGTATACGCCACTCACGCCTACCTTGAATTTATGCGTAGAGTTGTTAATGATGCCATCATAAATGGCATTTACGTATCCGCGCTTCTCGGTTCCATTGAACTCACGATTTCCAAATATCGCGTTCACTGTTTGATATTTTGCGTTGTATACAACTCCAATAGAGTGGAGTGGTTTCTTGAGAAAGAATCCTGTTTTCGCAAAAGCATCGATGTGCTTAGAGTCGATAGCGACACCGAATGCATCAGCGAAGTTGTTTCCGTTGAAGCTCATTTGACCTCCCATTCGATTGTCGAGGTAGGCATTGAAACCTAGTTTTGCCTCCATTTTTTCACCTTCGTAACTATAGCGATTGAAAACAGCCAGATTTTGATCAACAGGGAAGTCACGAAACCCATCGTTATTTGCATCAACATTAGATGGAGTTGTGGATGCATGCGCAAACCATCCGCTTGTCCATTTCTTTCCAAGTCTGAACCCTGAATTCAAGTTCAGCTCGGCACGACCAAAACGATTGACGTATCCATTCACATACAATCGTTCCATGTGCTCCGATTTTTTCAGTTCAAGATTCACCAATCCTGCCATAGACTCGTAGCCGTTTACCACGTTTCCAGTTCCTTTGGTGATCTGAATTGATTCAATCCACGTCCCTGGCATCGAATGCAGTCCGAAGGAACTTTCCAGTCCTCTTAAGTAAGGGATGTTTTCCAATTGAATTTGTGTGTATACTCCATCCAATCCCATCATCTGGATTTTCTTCGCTCCTGAAACGGCATCTGTTATATTCACGTCAACTGAAGCGTTTGTTTCGAAGGATTCAGAGAGATTACAACAGGCTGCTTTTCTCAATTCTCCAGAGGAAATGTTTTCAACGTGTAGCACTTTTAAGCGCATAATGGAGTGATCAGCTCGTTTGGCCGCGACAATTGTTTCGGGTAACAGTTGATCTGAAAACAAGGTGATTTGATAACCAGCAAAACGGTCTTTCTTTGTTACGATAATGGTGTCGTTCACGAATCCTCTCGCTGCGATGACTAGTGTATCTGGAAGAACTTTGGGTAGGATTAACTCGAACGTTCCATCTTCCCCAGTATATGCTCCCTCTCTGGTATTCACTAAACGCACCTTGGCATTAGAGATGGGGTTCTTTTGAGCTGGATCTGCGGAATAGCTCCACACAACTCCTTTCACTTGAGCGTTTGCTCCTGTTAGGCACGCAAAGATTGCGACACCTAGAATAAAAAATTTCATAATGATTTGAATCAATGTAATGAACAATGCGTTGACTGCCGTTGCTGGCAGTGAAACTAATTTCTGTTCCATGAGTTGGAACGAAACTTCACATCAGATCAAATGATCCAACTTTGGGAAAGACTGCGACTGACGCTCCGCCTTTTAGGAGGAGGTTTTGCGTAGGTATGAACAGGTTTGTTTTTCGTGTCTAACTCAATCGTTTCAATAATAATTGGTTGGAGAGAAGGATAGAGAGGAATAGCAAGTGTACTAATCTTTTGGAAAAAATCGAGCTCTACTTTGTAGTGCTTCATTTCATCATCGCAGCAATCATCATCTTCCGATTCATCCGTTGATTGATGAGCAAGACAGCACTCGGGTATGTCGTGAACTTGTTCGCTTTTACAATGATCTTCTCCAGGTACGAAAAAAGACACAAAAGTCCCATCTTCCTCGCAGGTGTGTAGGAATACACTTACACCTATGCTTCCTATCAAAAGGAATAAGGCGGAAATGAGTAAGATGAAGCCTTTCGGTTTTCTCATGCTGTAAATATACTACAAGTCGCTGAATCTGAAAATTCAAGATAGCGGTCATTCTTGTAATCCGAATAAGGTGAGTAAATCGCTTTAATCCGAACTATTTCAAGTAATTTTGTAAAACAAACGTTAGTTATGAAAATTCCAGTTACAGTATACGCCGAAATGACCCCAAATCCATCTACGATGAAGTTCGTAGCGAATAAACATCTATTGGGAACAGGTGATTCAGTTGAATTCCAATCCATGGGTGCGGCAAAAGGGTATTCTCCATTTGCTGAAGAGTTGTTTTTGCTTCCGTTTGTAAAGGGAGTTTTTATTGCATCGAATTTTGTAACGATTACCAAAACGGACAACCTTTCATGGGATTTCATCACGATGGAGTTGCGTGAGTTCATCCGTGAGTGGATTGCTGATGGAAAAGAGATTTTGATTCAAATGCCTCCAAAGGATGAGGTGAATACGGAATCAGAAGGAGAGAATAAAGCTCCTCAGAAAGTATTTGCACCTTCTGAGTACGATGATGCAATTGCTGACTTATTGGATCAATATGTTCGCCCTGCAGTTGCCAACGACGGTGGTGCGATTGATTTCCGCGGATTTGAAGATGGAGTTGTTACCGTTACGCTGAAAGGATCTTGTTCGGGGTGTCCATCAAGTACTGCTACGTTGAAGGGAGGGATCGAGCAGTTATTGAAGCAGCACTTGCCTGAAGTAAAGGAAGTGGTTGCTGAGAATGGGTGATTTTAAGGAGTCACTTTTCCAAACGAATAACGTATTCCGCCAGAAACATTCAGGGGATAAGATGTCGAATTAAATGCCTCGTGATACAGCAGTGATACATTCAACTCACAGTTGATAAAATGCCCCTGACTTAAATGTCTCATCGAAAGTGCTGGATCAAAGTCAAAACCTGTGGATTTAATATCTTAAGCATCTAGTATTCCGAAAATGAAAAATAGAACTTAGCCTGTTATCTGCGCCTATTTTAAGGAGTGAAGAAATCGAATTGAAACGAGCTAGTGTTTGAGGAAGCGTCCCGATAACTATCGGGCCGATCACCGAAAACACCGCGTTTCAAGAGTATTTCTGATTGTAGAAAAATAAGCGCAAAGGGCATTTTTGAACACTTTTTGTGCCCAACCAAAAAGTGTTGAATCTTATTTCGAAGAGAGAATACCGTAAACAAATTGAATATTATATTCAGAATGAAACATACATTTCTCCAAAGGTTTTAATATTGACCCAAAGTGCTTTCAACAGCAGTTGGCAAATCTATTTCCAATTGTAAGTTTGATCCATTTTCATCATAGTAAACGTAATAATGATTACTCTTTCTTAACACTTCTTCGTAACCCATTCCGATGCTAGTTGCGTAATAGAAAAAGTCGGCGGTTAATGAGATCAATCGTTTACCTACAGGAATCCGACCTGAGTAAAAATGCTGCTCTGTTGTGAAGTTCCTCTGATTTGTGATTTCGTCCCCGAGAGAATGAACTCAATTCCCAATTGAATTAAATCAGGTGTTTATACGCAGGTGAGTGCTATTAGAAATAGATAATTTTGGGTATTAAGATAATGTAACCACGAAATCATTCTACTAAACAATATAAGTTATGCCAAATTGGAAAGGAAATAACCCTCAAAGATCAAATTTAACAGGTCAACCTCGCGGTCAGCACGCAATGAACGACACAGAAGCAGTTCGTGTAATGGACGAATTAGTTCTTTTGTGGATGGAAAACCACCCTTTGTTGCCTAATAATGCGCGATACATTGCTTCCCAATGGAGAAACGGTTTTGCACAAATTAGAGACTATGCACATTGCGGAGGAAGGGATCACAGGATGCATATTACCGTGACTGATCTATATTCAGGTGCAAATTTTCACATTCCAGTCGCATCAGACGTTCCAGGGCAATGGAGAGTAGATGTTTTTTCTTATTGAAATTATTGCTAATGTAGTTAGTGCGAAGTACGAATTGAATACTTCCTCAAGCAAAGGGGGAGAGTAGTCTATCTAAATACATTAAAACAAAAAAAACTCCAACACTACACGTGTCGGAGTTTTATTATCCTTTGATTAGGTCTATCGAATTGCTAAATCCACTCAAACTGAGCGTCCAGATCTTTTTTCTTGACCCATCTACCCATTTTTTCAATCAAGAGTACCTTTAATTCTTCCTCTTTGTACACATCTTTTGATTTGGATTTAGGTATTATCACTTCCTCTGGAGGTTCCATTGCCTCGATGCGTTTTGCGAAGTAAACCATGCTACCTTCCTCATTGGCGAAACCAAGAATAGCTCCAGGAAGTCCATCAAATCCTTCCGGTCCGACGGGAGCAACAACATCAACGGTAAACCATGCGTATACACGCGTTGTATCGTTCAGTTGAATCAGAGATTTACGGCATTGATAACCTGCAATCTTTCGAGTACTTTCGGTGACTTTCCAGACTCTCTTTTTCAACTCATCCTTTATGGTAATAAGGGACCCCATTGTGTTCATGATTACCGTTCGTTCGTTTTGATTGATATTCTTGTACGTTGAATTTTGTGGAGTTAACATTTTCATCATGCCCTGAGAAGGTTCATCACTTTCAATCGGTACAAACGCAGATAAGGAATCATTGAAGTACAACGCGAAGCTGTCCACGTGCCATGTTACATCATCATCCAAAAACGGACGAACACGCTCGTTATCCTTGAACATCTTCTTTAGATTCATTTTTCGGTAAAAAACTATTTTCCCAGAAGTCATTTGAGCAAAGGAAGTCGTGGTCATTAGAACCACAACGGCTGTTGCAAAGCTTTTCTTAAAACATTTTAAAATCATCTTCAGTCGTTCTTCGGTTATTAAATCGTAATGTTGCTTTGAGTAGGAAGTATCTTGAGATAATTGTAGTTCTGTAGTCAGTTACAATATTTCCGTTGATCTCTCTACGTGCGTTGATATTTTGATTCAAGATGTCGTTTCCAACAATGGAAATCATCAAGTTTTGTGTTCTTAGGAATTTCTTGCTGATTTCTGCATTCAATACAAAGAAGTCAGTGTCAAAGAATCCGTCACCTGGTTGCGTATTTCGCGTGTAGGTCATGTCCGTTCCAATTCCCCATCCATTTGGTAATCGCCACTCAGCGTACCCGCCGTAGTTTTCAATCGTGTATGGAGTGGTAGTACCATTGAGCGAGCTCACAGCGTTGTTGTACGAATAGCTAGCGTTAATTCCGAACTCCAAGGAATCTCCCAGGAAGTTGAAATCAACATTTAAGCTTGGGGTAATTCCGAAGTTATTCGTAACGTTTTCGGCACCTAGAATGTAGTTCGTGAATCGGTTATATGATCCATTCAATTCTGGTCGAAGTTCAACCATTCGGTTATTGAACGGTAATCCTGCTCCACTGTAGAAGAACACGTTTCCGTTTCCATCAACATTGACTGTTTTAGACGTTGTCTGACCGAATGCGTTATATTCTACTTCAGTTGAAAATGCATCATTCGTAACACTAGCATACGCACCAGCATAAATGTATCGACCTGATAGTGCACTCCAGTTATTGAACTGAAGGTTTACACTGTGCATATAGTTCGGTCTTAAGTTAGGGTTACCTTCCTGAATTCTGTTCGGGTTGGTATTATCCGGTACGGGTTGCAAGTCGTTAATGGATGGCTGATCCGAACTTGTTCGATACTCCACGTTGAAACGTCTCCCCATTGTTGGTTTAAAGGTATATCTAAACTGAGGTAAAATGTTGTTGATGCTTTGATTGATCGTACTATCAGAAATACGATTGACATTGTCTATTCCAATATTTCGTGCGCGGATAACACCCTTAACCGTGTGCTTGCTAGACTCGTAAATTAGTCCAACTCCCAATCTGTGCTGTTGACGTGTATTATCGAAGATATTCGAGTAAGTCGTATTTGTGTCGGTAAACAAACCTGTCAATACATTTTCATCGAATGTCACTCGGTTTTGATCACTGAAACCGTACTGATACAAGTACTCCATTTCGAGTTTCATTTTTTTCGCAATCGGTTCGATGTACGTTAAGGTACCGTAGTGATTTGTATTACTGTTGTCGTTTACGCGCGTTTGGAGTAAGGTATCCGTTGACGCAAAAGGGAAGAAGAAACTCGATCTGGAATCAAGAGTTCCATCAGTACTGTTATCGTCATATCCAAGATCATAGCGGACTTCCAATTCTCGACGCTTCTTCATGAATTTTCGATTCAATCGAGCAAATCCATTAACGGAAACTCCTTTCGATTCGTTTGTAGATTCTATGAATGTTCCCAATGTTTGCGTATTTCCAGAATCAAAGAAGTCTGAAATGTTAGTATTTGAAGTTTTAGCTTGGTCGAATCGAACGTACGGTTTGATTGTGAATGTTGTCAAAGAATCGATTTGTGTCTCTAATGAGAAGTTGATTCTGTGCGATTCGTTGTCATTGATCTCACGAATAGAGTCATCCGTGACGTAAGAAGTATCTGCCAGGAAGTATTCAGATCTACTCGCCGAATTCGCATCCAAATAGTTGTTGTAATACGAGTAGTTGAACCCAATCTTCGTCTTTTTCTCTTTTCCAATTCGATCACTGTAGTACACTCCTGCCGTTAATGTTTGAGGAACCCCGCTTGTATTGGTGCCGGCTCCTGGGTTCCAACGATTACCTCCTACTTCTTCGTTTTCCAATCCGAATTTCTTCATGTCACCCCAGCCAAAGTTCGATCGTGGAGTATTCGTTCCCAATGCGAACACAGAGATTTTTTGAGATCCGTTGAACTTATTCAAGAGTAATTCTCCCTCGTAGAATGGGTTTGTTCCGATTTCGGCTGGATCACCCAGTGGCGTCAGAGCAAAGTCGGTTGCACCAGTTATTCGTCCGAAGTATCCTTTCTTGGCATCATCTTTCAGTTTCAAGTCGAGGACCTTGATTTTTTCATCATCTCCACCAATTCCATCTTCGTTCTCTTTCTCGTAGACTTGGACTTGCTCAATCCCGTCGGCTCCTAGGTTTTTCGTTGCAATCGTTGGATCATCTCCGAAGAACTCATCACCATCAACGAGTACTTTACCGATTTGCTCACCTTGCGAAGTGATTTTCCCATCTTTATCAACAGAGAGTCCAGGAAGCTTTTTCAATAGATCTTCTACAACTGCCCCTTCATGCGTAGCAAAAGAATCTGCTACATACACAAGTGTATCACCTTTATAGTAAATAGGATCCTTGTAGGCATAGATCACCACTTCTTCTACATCTTGCAATTCCTCAGGCATTACAATGGAAGGAATCGTAATTTCATAATTTTCAGAATGTCCAAGAATGTAATAGACTTTCTCATCGTAATCAGGATGATCGATAGTCAATGCAAAGGTATCAGCTGGGAATCCAGTGAGTTCGAATTGACCATACTTATCTGATCGAGTAAACCCTAGCAGCACAGAATCTTTCATTCGCACAGCCATGGCCATTGCATTTTCCACAGGAACGGTGCCTGTTGTATCAAACACGGTACCTTTTACATTCATCTCTTGCGACCATGCAAGTGATGTAAAAAAAAGTGAAGTTAGAAGTAGAAGTGATTTCCAATTTTTCATAACGGTCGGCGTTTATTCCAAGCACAAGTATACGCACCTCTCTCGATTGAGGTTAGAAAAAAAGGTTAATTGGTCAAATTATTAGGTTGAGAGGAATTTGACCGTGAACGAACTATCTATACTTCTCTTGCTACTCCCATGAGGATTTGCTGAGAGCCAGTTGCATCAACAATTGTCTGGTAGCTGACACGCAATGGAATCCCCAATAACTCCGACTCATTTCCAACAAGTTCTTTGATGAGTGGAGTAGTGCGTTGAACTACAAGGGCCGTAGAAAAGCCATCTTGGTCGTCGTCACCAACAATGAGGTATTTAAATCCTTGCATTTCAATGAAGCCTTGGAAAGTTGTTCTAAATTCTCCTTCCTGATTGACAATATCGAAAGCGCGATCTGTGCTGCAACCTTGTTTAGGTGCTACCATATATTGAGCATTCACCAGGTCATTTTCGTATTCTGCTGTTCTTTTTTTCGTAGCGGTAACGTTTTCATCTTTATCATAGAATGAAAGAAGCTCTACGAAGTATGAACTATCACCTTCTGATTCGATGAAGAATTGTTTCGTAGCATATTTGTATCCATCCTTGAAGTAGAAATTATTCGAATAAACAGCCTCAGCTCCTCCCATGAGATATTGTTCTACCATTTTCAAAATTCGACTGGAATCGTCGAGTGTCATCACTACTTCAATCCACTCACGGTTACCATTAAATTCTCTGGAATAATATAGGCTGTTCGCTTTTGCTAGAGAATCGTTGAAGTCCAGATAATCCAAGTATTCTTCAGCTTCAAAATTGGCTTTTGCTTCAATTGGAGCGGTTGTTTCTGTTTCAGGATTTTCTGTTTCTACCTCCGGCTCAGTAGTACAACTTGTGATTGTAAAAAGAGCTATTCCTATCACTACCAGATAATTGATGTGTCGAATCATATGTTTTGGTTTACCATGAAATGTATTGGAATGGTAAAAGTAACAAGAATTGCCTGTGTTTTCTTGCGAAATGTAAAAAGAACCTGTATATTTGCCCTCGCTAATCGATCGAGATTAGAATATATCGCGGGATGGAGCAGTTGGTAGCTCGTCGGGCTCATAACCCGAAGGTCGTAGGTTCGAGTCCTGCTCCCGCTACTAGCGAAAACACTAGGTTTTCATTGAAATGGTCTTCTGAAAAGAGGGCCATTTTTGCGTTTGAGTGGTATTTGTGAGTGGCTTTTTTCATGATTTGGGTGGTTTTTCGGTGAAAATCGAGAAGTTTTTGGAGACTGAAAGAGATTGTCTAGCAGTGGAATTGAATCATAATCTAAGTCGTTTAGAAATACTTTCCGTTGAACTTCGAGAAAACTAAAAAATAACGAGAC
>JBGCDF010000042.1:0-2617 GCA_045105095.1 Crocinitomicaceae bacterium
ATTCATAAACGACTTCCTCAAGGAGAAATTAGACAATTTCTTACATAGAAATCCTGACGTTGCCGAAACGATTGAAAAGAAGATTAAGCAATCGGAGAAAGAACGAAAAGAACTATCTGGAATTCGAAAGATAGCTCGAGATAGAGCGAAGAAAGCAAATCTACACAATAAGAAATTGCGCGATTGTCGAGTGCATTTTACAAACGTGAAAAACCCTCGTCACGAAGAAACGACATTGTTCATTACCGAGGGAGACTCGGCGAGTGGCTCTATCACGAAATCAAGAGATGTCAATACACAAGCGGTATTCTCGTTAAGAGGAAAGCCGTTGAACTGCTTCGGATTAACCAAAAAAGTGGTGTATGAGAACGAAGAGTTCAATCTGATTCAAGCTGCGCTCAACATCGAGGATGATATGGACGACCTTCGATACAACAAAATTGTTGTCGCAACTGATGCCGATGTCGATGGGATGCACATTCGAATGCTGCTATTGGCGTTCTTCCTGCAGTTCTTCCCAGATTTGATCAAAAGAAATCATGTATACATTCTTCAAACGCCGCTTTTTAGGGTGAGAAATAAGAAGAAAACGATTTATTGTTATTCGGACGAAGAGAGAAGAAATGCGATATCAGAACTTGGAAGAAACCCTGAAATTACACGATTCAAGGGACTAGGAGAGATCTCGCCCGATGAGTTCAAGAATTTCATCGGAGAAGACATGCGTCTGGAACCCGTAATTCTCTCAAAGGAAGCATCAATTGAAACGATCCTTTCATACTACATGGGGAAAAATACACAGCAACGACAAGAATTTATTATCAATAACCTTCGAGTTGAAGGCGATCTTGATGAAGAAATAGCTGAAAATGATTCATCGAAAGATGACGAACTAGAAAAAGCATCCTAATTCATGGCTGAAGACGAAAACGACGATATGGACAACCTCAACGAGGAAAATTCGGAAAATCAGAACGAGGATGTAAATCCAGTGGCTGACGATGGAATTATTCCCGTAAGTGGACTCTATGAAAACTGGTTCCTTGATTATGCATCTTATGTAATTCTTGAACGCGCTGTTCCAGGTTTGTATGACGGTTTGAAGCCCGTGCAACGAAGAATTCTACATTCGATGAAGGAAATGGATGATGGTCGCTACAACAAAGTGGCGAACATCATTGGTAATACAATGAAGTATCACCCGCACGGTGACGCTTCAATTGGTGATGCCTTGGTACAAATCGGTCAGAAAGATTTGATGATCGACATGCAAGGAAACTGGGGGAACACGTTAACAGGTGATAAAGCAGCCGCTGCTCGTTACATTGAGGCACGTCTGTCGAAATTTGCCCTGCACATTGCTTTCAATGCTAAAACAACGAAGTGGCTGAGTAGCTATGATGGCCGTAACAAAGAACCAGAAAATTTACCAATGAAATTTCCACTTCTTTTGGCTCAGGGAGCCGAAGGTATTGCTGTGGGGATGGCGTGTAAGATAATGCCGCACAACTTCATTGAATTGATTGAACAGTCAATTAATCACTTAAGAGGTAAAAAGGTAACACTGGTTCCTGACTTTCCAAACGGCGGAATGGCAGATTTCTCGAACTATAATGATGGCTTAAGAGGAGGGAAAATTCGTCTTCGAGCGAAAATCAGTAAAAGAGACACCAAAACACTGATCATTAGCGAGGTTCCATACGGAACAACCACTTCGATGATTGATTCCATCTTGAAAGCCAATGATAAAGGCAAAATCAAGATTAAAAAAGTAGAGGACAACACGGCAGCTTTAGCCGAAGTTATCATTCACTTGGCTTCGGGTGTCTCTCCTGATAAGACGATTGATGCTCTGTACGCGTTTACCGATTGTGAGGTATCTATTTCACCTAACTCATCGATTATCGATGGAGATACTCCCCGATTTATGGGAGTTAGTGAGATTCTGAAGGCAAATACCGATAGTACCGTTGAACTGCTAAAAAGAGAGTTGGAAATTCGGCTAGAGGAATTACAACGGCAATGGCATTTCTCAACATTGGAGAAAATCTTCATCCGTGAAGAAATGTACATCGACTTCAAAAAATACAGCGATAAACCTACGCTCTTCGAATACTTATACAAAGCATTTAAGCCATTCAAAAAAGTGCTCGTTCGTGAAATTGTTGATGAAGATTTGCAGAAGTTAACACAGATTCCAATGATTCGGATCACTCGTTTCGATTCGGACAAAGCGGATGATTCTATTGCGAAGATTGAAGCAGAGATGGAAGAGGTGAAGAATAACCTTGATAATCTCGTGGTGTATGCAATCGATTATTTCAAGGATCTCAAATCTAGATTTGGTGCAGGAAGAGAGCGTAAAACGGAAATTAAGACCTTCGATTCAATTTCAGCGAAAAAAGTGATCATCCGAAACAAGAAATTCTACGTCGATTATGAAGAAGGATTTGTCGGATACGGACTCCGTGGAGCTGAATATATCAGTGATTGTTCTGAAATTGATGACATCATCGTGTTTTTCTCAACTGGAAAAATGATGGTGACGAAGGTCTCAGATAAAAAATTCGTTGGCAAAGGAATCATGTATGCCAATGTTTGGAAAAAAGGAGATAAG
>JBGCDF010000043.1:0-7526 GCA_045105095.1 Crocinitomicaceae bacterium
TTCTTCACCATTCAGGAACACGTAAGTATCACTTCTAAAGCTAAAATGCTCATCGAATAGATATTCTGCGAAGCCCGTCACGTAGAAATTGTTTTCATCGTAATTCAACATGGTTGAAGGTGAATACGTAATCGACGCAGATAATAAGCCCGGTTGAATGTACTCTTCTTGAGCTGTACTACTTTGCATTGCAGAAAGGATGAAAATGAGAAGAAAACGGCTTACCATAAATCAGCAATTTTATAATTAATACTTAGGTGAAATAATAAATGCCCCTCGACACCAGTTTCATGTGAGTCATGAAAATGCAAATGTCCATTATGAACTTCAGCATGCAAATCATTACCCAAATGGAGCATATACTGGGTTACGAACGAAAGATCTAATCGAGGAGTTAGATTAAAATGAACCCCTGCACCGGCCTGCACTGCAGAGCTAAATCGTGTGCCTCGTTCACCTGAATCATACGCTTCAATAATGGTGTAATCAAAACAATGTCCAGCCAAAAGGTATGGGCGTAATCTCGTTGATGGATTTTCGGTCAAGTAATAGAGTACGCTCCAACCGATATGATAATCAGTGCGCGACGCCACATCATCTATGTCACTTGTGATGTAATCAAAGAACCAATCGGAATTCACGCGATCGGCAAACTGAAGCCGAAATTGGCCTCCAACTCCGAATCCAGGGGATTCATTTTCATGACCGTTGAAAGCACTCACTGTATTTCGCACTCCAAGAGAGAAAACCCCTCCTTGAGTGTTCTTGAGGTTTAACTCTTGAGAAAACAGGAATGTAGGCGCTAAAGCCAAAAAGACAAGGACTTTTTTCATTGCTTCAAGGATTGGTTGACTCAACTACAACGCGCGAAAAGCAATTTTGTTTTCCTCAAGGTTTTGAAATCATTTTTTTACAAAATGTTCATGTATTAGTAGCCCTGAATGCAAAACCTTCACGAAGTACACTCCGGCTGGATAATTTTCTACATTCAAGACTATTCCCGATGTAAACGCAGATACTCTCGTCATCTCTCGTCCCAATTTATCGGTAATGCTCAATACTGATCCAGGAGGTAGATCTGTCAGATGCAAGAGTCCATCTGTTGGATTTGGATGGATCACAAAACTATGTTCGAATTCGGGAACAACCGGCAAGGAAAGCGAATTCGAAATGGTCACAGCTAATTGTGTTTCAGAAGACACTGCATCTACCTCACTAATTACCCGAACCGAAACTTCACCATTATTAAACCCTGGTGTCCATTGAACCAAAGCGGAATCCCTCAAAAATTGCAGTACAGTCCCATTCTCAACATTCCAGCAGGCTGAGTCAGTGTTCCCGATATTTACAGAATACCATGCTTCACCCAAAGCAGAAACAGCAGTAGCTCCTAAAATTTCTGCGCTATCAGGTTGAAGTTGAGCAAAATAATGATCCCTCACTGCATTAAAAATGGTGTCCCAATAGGGAGTTGGAGGAGAATTAAACGTTCCATTATCAGTTCCGTGCGGCTCATGTCCTTGCCCAGGAAAGAAGAGCGTATCATGTGCTATTCCGTGAAAATCTAGTTGATTGTGAATACTTCTAGATCCATGCACTAACGGTGTCGTGAAAGCTCCAAATGGATGCCCAACACCAAAAGGAACAACATCATCATCTCTACCGTGAATTAACAAAGCAGGAGTCGTTTCATCGGCGTCAATCCAAGAGGAGTCACCGAGAGCTCCCCACATATTAATCACACCTTTCAATTCTATATCATGCACATACGAATTCCCCGTACAATCAAGGCAACCGAGGTCGTTTCCTATTACCCCACCATAAACAGAGTTAGGAGCTTCTTCCTGATCACCATAAGCAACATGAACCGTTGTTTCTCTAACGATACTGCAACCACCGAGAAAAATATAGTTCGTATCAATATCATAGATGTCAGCATATTCCATCAAATAGCGAATAGCAGCACGAGCATCTTGCGTCCCACGGTAAACAGCTCTTTCGGCAGATGCCTCAGACAAAGGATTGAAGCCTAGACGGTATGAAATTGAAGCTGTTACATATCCCCGTCTCGCAAAGCTATCACAAAGCGCAACCATATCATCAGCTTCCTTGCTTCCTAAGATGAATCCTCCGGGATGCGCCCACATCATCAATGGCCTTTTGCTCAAACCATCACCCACAGGTTCGTAGACATCCATCAACAAATCGGTATTGTTATATGGTATAGTCCAGACAGGAGCTTCCCCATACTTAACATCTGAATGCTTGTATACTGTAGAAAAAATAGGATTAACGTAACGATTTGTATCGCATTGCCCAAAAGAAAATTGGGTCAAAATAAGGAGTAGGAAAAGGAATAACGTTGACTTCATGCTTAATTGAAAGCCGTAAAATTAGAGAAAACATGAAGCACAAACAAATTGTGCGTGCATAAAAAAATACAGAAGAAGGAGTCTCGTTTGGCAAAATGTCAAATACAGAAATCCAAAGGTTAAAGAGTTTTTTATTCACTTACTAAACCATGAATTACAGATAGTTAACACTTAAAAAGCCAATTATGATCGTTGAATTTACCTAGTTAGAAATCCAACGAATACTGAAAAACTTTCATGTCTAAATCGAAATTATGTTAAACGAATGTTAAAATTATTTAAATTTCACACATTCTCACGACTACTTACGTGATGTGATTACTAACTAAAATTGATTAAAATGCAAAAGACAAGATTCAAATTGTTTTTCTCTACTGCATTTTTGTTCTTTGGAGCCAGTGCTTTCGCACAGGTAACCATAACAGGAAATGTTACAGATGAGTCAAACGATGAACCCATTCCGAATGTAAAAGTTCGGGTAAAAGGAGCTCCCACTGGTGCCTACACCGACTTTGAGGGAACTTACTCTATCTCAGCGATGAAAAATGATTCGCTCATATTTTCTTCACTGGAGTACGGAACAAAAACCATTGGTGTAGACGGACGTAGTTCGATCAATCTAAGTTTATCCCCCCTAGTTCAGAACGTAGATGGCGTTGTCGTTACTGCCTTGGGAATTAAGCGTGATGAAAAGGCACTTGGTTACGCTGTAACTACAATTAGCGGTGACGATATTCGAAAATCGAATCAAACGAACATCGCCAATAGTTTGAATGGTGTTGCTGGTGCGAATGTTACGAACTCATCGGGTACAGCAGGAGCTGGTTCTCGTGTAGTTCTTCGCGGTTACGCATCACTTACAGGAAATAACGAAGCACTTTACGTTATTGACGGTGTAAAAATCAACAATGACACTTATGGAATCGGTGGCGAGCTTGCTACAGAGTCTGTGAGTAACTCAAACCGAGGAATCGACCTTAACCCTGAAGACATAGAGTCTATGTCAATTTTGAAGGGAGGAGCTGCAACGGCGCTCTACGGTATTGATGGTGCAAACGGAGTTATCCTTATCACGACCAAAAAAGGTCAAGCAATGGAAAAAGGAAAGGTGTATGCCAACGCTAGTTCTTCCATTACGGTTTCTCAGGTAAACAAATTACCAGAGTTACAAAGCAGATACTCACAAGGAACGGCTTGGTACAGTGCTGACGGTGTTACGCCAGAGTACTATAGTCCAGAGACAGGATGGCTCACCAGCTGGGGACCTTCCATGGATGAGTTGGCTTATGACAGCAGTGTAGATAATCCATATGACCAAAATGGAGCGATCATTTTAAAACCGAACGCTTCAGATCCTTCGATCAATACATACGATAACCTCGGAGATTTCTTCCGAACTGGTATTTCTGCCAAGAATAGCTTCACAGTTGGTGGAGGAAATAAGATGTCTACGTATCGCCTTTCAGTTTCGGATGTGCGTGAATCAGGAATTGTACCATTGAATACATTCAAACGAACAAATGTGAGTTTTGCTTCAGGAATGAACTTCTTCGAAGAAAAATTAAATATCAACACATCTGTTAACTACATTAATTCAGGAGGTAGAAGAATCCAACAAGGATCAAATCTCTCTGGAATTATGCTTGGTTTATTGAGAACACCTGTATCATTCGACAATTCTAACGGATTAGACAAACCTTGGGATAATCCTGAAGCATTCGAATTCGATGATGGATCGCAACGTAATTACCGCGGTGGTGGTGGTTATGACAACCCTTTCTGGTCAGTAGCACGCAACCCATTCCACGATGATGTGAATCGCGTGATTGGAAATATTCAAGCTACATACGAATTCTCAAAATGGGCGACACTAGGTGTTAACTTAGGATTAGATCGATACGGAGATCGCCGTACACAAAGCTACGCTATCGGTTCGAGAGCATTTCCAAACGGAAAAATCGTTGAACAAATGATTAACGTTTCGCAAAGTGATTCATACTTAACATTGAGTGGAGGAGATTATTTGAATGAAGAGAAGACGATTGATTTGAGGTATACAGTTGGTTTGAATGCATTCATTTACTCTTCAGATAATCTTTACACTGTTGGTAACGGATTTGGATTTAGTGGTTTTGACAACTTAGCTAATGCTAGTACAATCAACTCAACTCGTGAATTGGACAGATACAAGTCACTTTCAGCATTTGCAAGTGTAGATATTGGATACCGTTCTATGCTCTACTTAACATTGACTGGAAGACAAGATTATGATTCTCGTTTCATCGTTCCAGGTCAAGAATTTAGTGCTGGTGACATCGGATTCGGTTACCCTTCTGTATCTACAAGCTTTATCTTCTCTGAGTTAATTAACAAAGACAAGAAAAATTCTAAACTCGATATTGCTAAGTTCAGAGTTTCTTGGGCACAGGTAGCGAAAGCACCAGGATTTGCTTATGCAACATCTACTGTCTACGCTACATCTGCAGTAAATGATGGGTGGACTAACGGTTATTCTTTCCCATACCAGTCAGTATCTAGTTTTCTTTTAGGAAACGTTCAAGGTAACACTGGATTGGTTCCAGAGAAATCCAACGAGGTTGAAGTAGGATTTAATTTCTCTTTCTTCAAGCGTCGTTTGACTGCAGATGTGGCTTATTATTATAGAAAGACTACAGATGCGATTCTTCCAGCAGCTATTTCGCCAACTACAGGATTTACAGATGCAATCTTGAACACAGGTGAGCTATCAACTAATGGTGTTGATGTAGCACTCTCTGGAGTAATCATTAAGAAGAAATCAGTACAATGGAAATTAGGAGCTACTTTCACAAAGTACAGAACTGTTGTTGATCGTTTGGCGAACGGACTAGATCAATTATTCATTGCAGGATTTACTGGAACTGGAATTTACCATATCCCAGGTGAAGAGTTTGGCCAAATTTACGGAGGAGACTATGCTCGCTTAGATGACGGTACATTGGTAATTGATGATGATCCAACATCTCCTACTTATGGATACCCATTAGCTAATCCAGAACTGAAGGTTATCGGAAACCCAAATCCTGATTTCCTTCTTGGAATTAACAACACGATTGATGTAAAACGTTTCTCTTTTTCTTTCTTATTTGACATGAAAGTTGGAGGTGACATGTGGAATGGTACTGAAGGAGCTCTCACATTCTTTGGAATGAGCGCATTAACAGAAAACCGCGATGCTCCTGGAACTACTTCTACTGTTATTGAAGGTGTTTACGGAAGCTACGATGATCAAGGTAATCTTATCACGAGTAACGTTCCAAATACTACAGAAGTTGGTCTTAACGAAGATTGGTACACTGGAAACGGTGGAGGATTCGGTAGCGTAGCATCACCATTCGTACAAGATGCATCGACATACCGATTGAGAAACGTTTCTCTTTCTTACTCTGTTCCGTTGAAATCTACGAAGTATGTAAAAGACTTGAACTTGATTTTGACTGGTAACAACTTGTTACTATTCACTCCATATAATGGAATCGATCCAGAAACAAGCCTCGTAGGAGGAAATAGTAATGGACAAGGACTAGATTATTTCAACATGCCGAACACACGTTCAGTGACGTTCGGAGTTAACATTAAACTATAATATCATGAAAAAAATAGCATTAATAACTATAGTTTTAGGTGCAATTGCACTGGTTTCGTGTAAGAAGTACTTTGGTGATGTTAACACTGATCCTAACAATCCGATAGAAGTTACACCATCAGCGGTCCTACCAGGAATTGAAGCAAAGTTAAGCTATTCTCTAGCTGGGGACGGATCGAGATTCTCTAGCATTATCTCTCAACAGATCGAAGGAGTATCGCGCCAATGGGCAGTAATACAGACCTATAACTTTGTAGGGGAAGATGTGAACAGAATCTATGAAATTCTTTATGCAGATGTTCTACAGGAGCTGAAAGAACTGCAAAAAGTAGCGGACAGAGATGGTTTGAATCACTATAATGGTGTTGCAAAAACACTAGAGGCTTATACACTTCTTTTTATAGCTGATCATTGGGATTCTTCCCCATACTCGGAAGCATTTCAAGGTATCGACAATTTGCAACCAACGTATGACACTCAATCAGAATTGTACACGACAGTTTTTGCTCTTTTGGCAGATGCTAGAAACGACTTCAGCCAAGATGCTGGTGCCGTTGCTCCTGGAGGAGATGATTTCTTGTTCCAAGGAACAATTACTGACTGGGTTGCATTGACGAACTTCATTGAAGCAAGAGCTAATCTACGTCTAGCTAAGAATGATCCTACAAAGTACCAAGATGCTTTGACTGCGGTTAGTTCTGGTTTAACACGTGATGTAGTTTACACGTATACTGGAGGAAACTTTGCTCACCCAATGTTCCAGTTTAACCAACAAAGGGGCGACTGTTCTATTGGTGCAAGAATCACAGAGCTGTTGACTGATTA
This sequence comes from Crocinitomicaceae bacterium, assembly GCA_045105095.1. Lineage (GTDB taxonomy): Bacteria > Bacteroidota > Bacteroidia > Flavobacteriales_D > Crocinitomicaceae > UBA4466. The sequence continues at coordinate 6,823 of JBGCDF010000043.1, forward strand.
CAATGATCCTAGAGATCCTTTGTACAACCAACCTTTTGATGAGGCCAATACGTACATCACTCCAAGCTATGCAGATAGAATGGCGACACTTGTAGAGCAAAAGTTCATCGAAACTGAATGTACTTTCCAAATTTCAGGAGCTGCAGCTGCTCATCCATTATTCTTGGAAGGTGTAACTATGGCGCTTGAGGCAGAAGGTATTTCAGCCGCTGACATAGCGACTTATCTAGGTCAAGCAAGCGTTGATCCAGGTGCAGCTAGTTTAACACTAGAGCACATTATCAATCAAAAGTACCTAGGTATGTTCTTACATTCAGAAACATTCACTGACTGGAGAAGAACGGGATTCCCAACGTTGACACCTAATGCAGGCTCAAACATTCCGAGAAGATTCCCTGTTCCACAAAGTGAAAGAAATCTTAACAGTGCGAACATTCCTGCTGCTACGATTTATTCTCAAGTAAGCTGGGATTAAGTACATAATTTGTTTGGTTAAAAAAAGGGGCTGAGTTAATTAAAACTCAGCCCCTTTTTGATATTCAAAAAATAATAATTTGTTCTATTCACTAAACTTATCAATCACAGCTTGGGTAACTCCCGTTGTCGAGAATCCTCCGTCATGGTACAAGTTCTGCATGGTAACGTACTTCGTTAAATCTGAGAACATTGCGACACAGTAATCTGCACAAGCCAACGCTGAAGCG
>JBGCDF010000044.1:0-4861 GCA_045105095.1 Crocinitomicaceae bacterium
GGAGCTGGTACGTATTTCAGTCCGAATTATCAATCAAATTGGGGAGAAGCAATCGATGTAAAAGTCGAATTTTCCAAGAGGTTAACGTATTTCCCGTTAGAAGTTAGATATTTTCAGATTAGTCCAAATGTGATCAACAACAACGGTATTTTCTGGAATACTTCCATTTCGGAGTACAATGACGCCATCACGAGTGGTGGATCCGTTGAAGGAAGTCAGGCACCAATTATTCCATTTGCTAGTTCTGTTGTAACCATTGGTCAAATGACGAACAATCGCCGTGGAGCAATCCTGAACCTGGATATGCCTTTCGAGAAGCATAAAGTAACCCTGGGGTATAGTGCCGCGAAGGAAATCATGGGGCTATCAGATCGAATTACTTACGGGCATACAGCCAATAACTTGGCCCTGTCGAGAATGTGGAGATGGGCCTTCCCAGCAAATGTTGGTCCGTACCAAAACTTGAGCAAGATTTTCCGAGGAGTGTATGAAACAGTGTTGATAACAGATTCGGTTCCTACGGCAAAAGGGTTCAACTCGATCGAAATTAGCTACAAATCGAATTACAAAATATTCAACCGTGATTTGTATGTCTTCTACCTAGGAGGCTTCTACACGGTACAAGATGATTTCTCAGCATTGCCTGTATTCTCTCAAAAAGCGTATCTCCAGAGTTACTCGAATCAAGTAGAGTTTTATTACAATATCTTCGATAAAGTAGTGCTTTCTAATTACTTCGGAGTTGATCGAATTATTGCCAACGACAGAACGCAGTTGAATACTCAAACGAATCGTCCGAAAAACCAAATCGGTTATAGCTACGCTATCGGATTGGATATTCAGTTGTCGAAAAACGTCGGTTTGTACGTTCGCCAGCGCTGGATGGATTATCAAGATTTGAACTTCGTGCTCGATCGTTATTCGGGTACTGAAACTTCAGTTGAATTAAAAATTTACTTCTAATGAAATCAGCTTTAATCATTTTTATCTGTTGCCTGAGTACTGCGGCTTTTTCTCAATCGAAGAAAAAAGTACAGTTTGTAGGTGGTGCGCGTTCGTTGATTTCGCACATGTCGATGGATCCAGGCTCTGAGGATACCGTTTCGCGTAGAAAGTCAACCGGTGGTTACGCTCTGATCGATTTAGGGTTCAAGATCAACCCGAATGCTCAGACGGAAATCCTAGGAATGATTCGTATCAACAATGATTTCGGCGGATTCTGGGGTGGAGGAGTGACGTTCGACGTTCGACAGTTGTATGTGCGCGGGGTAGCTGGAAAGATATTGCGTTACCAAATCGGAAACATCGATTACAAATTGACGCCATACACATTTTACAACAACGATTTTGATCTTCAAATGAACTCTTCTGGAGCATTAGGAGTCAAGCAGGATGTGAATGATTACGAAGCTTTCTATACACGAAATAATACGTGGCGACAGCAAGGAGCGGCCATCGATTTTGGTTTGGCTCTGCCGAAAGTAGTGGATGAAATCAAGTTTAACGGATTCATCACGCGTTTGAATCCTACGAACTTTGCGACCATTCTTGAGCGTTTATACGGAGGAGGAAACATGATTGTGAAACAAAGTAAATACCTTACAGTTGGATTGAACCACGTGAGTATTTTCGATCTGAAGGAAACGGCTCCTGGAGCTCAGGCGTACCGAAATAACGTGAGTACTTTAACGGCGCAATCAGAACTAGATAAGGATAAATGGAAATTGAGGTTCAACGGTGAAACAGGATTTTCAACGAGCGGTTTAGTGGAAGATACTTCAGCGCTTTCAGACTACTTCATTAATGCAGCTGTCAGTTTCGAATTGAAAGATCATGGTTTTACAGCGAGTATTGGTTACATGGATAATGGTGCCGACTTCAGAAGTTTTGGTGCTCAATCAAAGCGAATTAATTACAATAATGTCAACACTATATTTGATCGATATACAAATGGTCAGGTTCAACGTTTGACATCAATGTATGATCTATACAACGATCCAACTTACTACAATCAGGGGATTTCGACAGGAATTGCAGCGTATAACCCAGCGTTAAACAATGTTTTACCGTTTGGAATAGCAACGTTCAATCGTAAAGGGATTTATGCGACGATCAATTACGAAGACAAGAAGAAGTATGTGAACCTTGATGCGACATACTACCGTTTGAGTGAGGTGAGAGGTCAGGGAACGACAGAATTAAAGCAATTTGATTTCGCAAAAACGAAATTAGATATCAATCTTTCGAACATATTGTCTTGGAAGAAAAGTCAGACAGTGAATGTCGGGTGGTCCTACCAAGCAACGAATAGAGCACCTTCTCCTTTTGGAGGAATCTCTTTGACGACACAGGCGCTTCAGATTGGTGGGGAGTTTGAGTTAGTAGAAGATTTGTTTTTGATTGGTAACTATTCGTATTTTATATCAAGAGGAAATGAGTTTTTACCTGTTCGCGATGTAAATGATGAGATTGTCAACTTTACTCAGTACAATATCAACGCGAAAGAAGGATATTACGCGGCAGGGTTGAAATTTAATTTCTCGGAAGACGTTTATTTATCAGCGTTTTACGAAGGAAATAGCAATAATGACAGTGAAATCAATCCATACGCTTTGAATCAGGTGATGGTGTTTTATGTAATGAAATTTTAAGAATATGAAGAAGTATCTTTTGGTATTGATGATGGGATCGCTCCTTCTGACGGCATGTCGAAAGGATGAAGCTGATCAAATTGATGGTCCTTCGTTGACAGATCTGTACGGAACCTTTGGTGTAGTTACACCATTTGCAGCTAGCTCACCAACTGTGGACTTTGGAGCAGGTGAAGCGGTGCATTTTACCGCAGAATTTGAGAAACAAGTTGATTGGGAAATCAGAATTACCGGACAAACTTCTGGCGGAGTGAAGGTGATTACAGGCTTTGGTTCCACTATTGATGTGAGTACATCGAACTGGAGTGGCGAGATCACCGAGTTTCCTGTGCTTCAAGCAGAAATGTGCGATGTTCAATTGACATTTTTGAATGAACCGGATGTGTTCACGGAACAAGTAGAAATAACTTCTCCAAAAACGAATAGTGGATTCTTAGTATCTGACTTCGAAAGTGGATTCAATTCTGGATGGACTTCATTTGTTCAATCTGGGTTGAATATGGATTTCCAAATAAAGTCGGATAACTTCTCTCCTGAAAATGGTTCATACTTTAATATGGCGGGAGAAGTAGACTGGGATTACCTAATTGGTCTGGTTAATTTCGAAGCGGCTGCTTACGGTGCACCTCATTATCCTTTATCGACTAATGCGAATAATGAGTATTTCAACATAATGCTCTATGGTGAGCCTGGGTTGAATAACACGATTATGCTATTCCAATTTACAGAGGATGATAATAATGATGGAACGTTCACGGATTCGTCTGAGGATATGTATTCGTTGGAGATTCTTATTGATTGGGAAGGATGGAGATTAGTATCCATCAAATACAGTGATATTCCGTCTTTGGTAAATGGACAGCCTGCTGCTCCGAATGGAAACGGAGTTCACAATCCTGATAAATTAACAAGCGTAAACATGCTTCACTTAGCGAACCCTGCAACAGGATTTGCACAGTCGAAGTTAGATTATATGATCTTCACTCAAAACGGGCCATTACAACCATGATAAAAGGATTCATCTATAGTATCTTTTTCTTGTGTGCATTCACTTCGTTTGGGCAAGACACCACGGACTTTCAGGAGTTGGAGGAAGTTGTAATCGATGACAACCGTATCTTCAAGCGTGTTGGCCTTTATGATGAATACGAATTGGATGAACGACCGAATATTCGCGGTTTTGATCAATTAGATTTGTACGCTGACAATTTCTCAGATGAGGTTTGGTCTTCTGATAATCAAGATTGCATTGTATTGAGTCAGGAGCAAGATGAAAATGACATTTTCCTAAAGTTAAAATGGAACAAAGATCATCCCGATTGTGATTGGGTCGGATTTGGTTTCGGATGGGATTTCTGGGCTGGTAAGGACATGATCGATATTATCGATACCGCGGCAGTGCAATTGACTGTGCGTTCACTTGGCAAAAACATGGGGAATCTTCCGTGGGCTATGGGGTTTGAAGATTACGCAGGAGGACAAGCTTGGATAGGCTTTTCGAGTAAATTCATAGACAGTAAAGTGATCTCAAAAGAGTGGACGAAAGTGACGATTCCATTAGGATTGTTTCCGTTCGAACAAAGGGACTGCGATGCGTCGAATATCAAGCAGATGCTATTCCAGGTATTCGCAGAAGATGATTTGGAGATTAATGATGTCAAAATTGTTCCTTTCTCGGGTAAATTGAAGAAAGAGATTGCCTCTGAAAATATTCAAGACTCAGGAAAACGTGTGATGGATGGTTCAATGGACGATTGGTTAGGTGCTGAATTTGAAGCATTTGGTGAAGGTCATGCGTTTAGCTTAGCACACAACAATGAATCACTTCTCATTGCAGTAAAAATCAATGATAAGACGCCTCGAATGAACGATCAGAAAGGATCGAATCTATGGAAGGGAGATGCCATTGAGTTCGCTTTTTCAACGAATCCAACTGCAGACCCAAAGCGAACGTCATTTTTATTAAGTGATTACCATTTCGGCTTGAATTTAGGAGCGAATCCTTACCTCTGGAATTGGAGTGAGGACAAGCAGTCGAGTAACGAGAATTTCGCTATCTCGGAAGATGGAAAGTTTGTAGAAATAGAAATTCCACTTGCAGGCCTTCTTTATTCAGATTTGACCTCAATAGAATCGCTCAGTTTCGAAATAGCTGTAGACGCAAGCGATTCAGGAGAAACACGACTGAATCAACAACGATGGAACAGTGA
>JBGCDF010000045.1:0-4405 GCA_045105095.1 Crocinitomicaceae bacterium
ATTGCTCCCTTTCCATTCGTCGAATGCTTTTCGAATTACATCCATATCAGGAGAATTCCCCATTTCACTAATTAAAGAAACAAATGTGTCTCTTCCAAATTTCACATTATTCGGACCACCCAACTGATCTTCTAACCCATCCGTTGCAAGGTAAATTCCTTTAAGGCCCTCCATAGAGAAACTTTTAACCGTGAAATTAGGCAATCTTGATCTTTTTCGCACCCACCCTCCAACAGAGCGCAGCTCGCCCTTTATTATATTCGTTCCTTGTTCATTGATAATAAATAGGTTCTGATTGGCTCCAGCGAATTCAATGTTTCGCGTTGTGTGATTCACTTTAATTATGCCAATATCCATTCCATCTGCAGTGGCAGCCTCATCATATTGACTAAGCGTCTCGATTAATTCTTTGTCTAATTCGAAAAGAATCTCTCCTAAATTTGAATCCTTTTTCTTTAAAATGACCTCTTTTAAGAGATTTGCTCCGATTATACTCATAAAGGCTCCTGGCACGCCGTGCCCAGTGCAATCCGATAGCGCTAAATAACTCGTATCTCCCTCTTGGTGACACCAAAAGAAATCACCACTGACAATATCTTTGGGCATATTTAAGTTCACAGCTCCCGGAAATACCGTTTTCAGTTCACTCGTACTTGTCAACAAAGCCTTCTGAATTTTTTCAGCATACGTAATGCTATCAACTATTTTCTTTCTGTGAGCTTCAACCTTCTTTTTCTGAAAAGACATTACTTTATTAATGCGCCTTTTTTGTCGAGAACTTCGGTAAATGAGCGCAGCAATAAGCAATAATAGAATTGAAAAAAGAATTAAACCTATTTTTTGATTTCTTTCCTTACCCAATTTAATTTCTTGCTTTTCAATAACTGCATCTTTAATTTTCTCCTCATTTATATGATTCAGGCTGTCACTTAAGAATTTCCTTTGATACTGATTTTTATAATCTTGTTGTATCAAAGTTCTTTCATTTGATAAATTAAAGACGCTGTCTCTAAATTCTACATATTGCTCGTAGTATTTTAAGGAAAGGCTGTAATTTTTGTCGGCTTTATAATAATCAGACAAGAGCTGAGAACTTAGCATAACTTTATCAATATCCCCCTGTCCCTCAGCTATTTCTAGTGCTTCTCGACAAGTTGAAATTGCTAACTTTACATTTCCTTTTTGGAAATAACATTTGGCATGCCCGTCTAAAGCAGCCGAAATACCGATGACATAATTTATGTCGCGTGATATTGTTAAAGCCATATCGTAATAACGAAATGCTTCGTTGTACTTTTCCGTCTCAAAATACAACAATGCTATCTCATTATATATATAAGCCAGTATTACATCTAGTTCAAGAGTAATATCTTCGTCTTTACTTAACTGTCGATACTCTTTGGTCTGATCAATAACCAATTGACACTTTAGCATCGCAGTATCCAGGTATAGCTCTTTGCTCTCATTATTGGACTCCAGAAAAAGTAGAGCGTAAATGGACGCAATATTCGAGTTAATATTACTCAAGGTATAATGTATACTACCTTCATCTACTCCATCAGCATCCAAAGGTGACAAAAGACTGGCCTTCGCATCTTCCAAGTACTTCAGTGCCATTTCATACTTCGCCTGTCCTTCATAAAGGACCCCAAGATTTATTAATGCTGATACATAACCAATTTTATCTCCTACTTTTCTTGATATTCTTTCCCCTTCTGTAAGCATGGTGAAAGCTCTTTTCAAATCTCCTCTATTTTTAGAAATGACACCAAGATTAGTTGTAGATACTCCTTTTACCCTAAGAAAAAAGTTATCGTAACTCGTGTCCGACTCCTTGATCTTTTTATTGCAAATGGCGATTATTCGCTCATTCAATTCAAAATCGAGTGCTTCATCACTCAGGTAAATTAGATCATTCCATTCAAGCAGGCATTCTACCTTTTGTTTATCATTTTTGGTTTCTGAGATGATATTTTTTAACGAATCGATATATCGATCCTTATCTGTTTGAGCATTTGAAACAAAAGGAAACAATAGTAAACAAGCAAATGAAAAAACAAGAAAACTGTTATTAACTAGACTCTGGATTCTCATATACATAAGTTGATTCAATATCAATCAAAATTTAATAAACTGTCGAAATAAATTTTTACAATCCTGAAATGACAAAAGCACAAATAGTTCATTAAAGTGAATAATATACGATAATAAATTAGTTCAAATGATTCATTTATTCAAATGATCTAAACAAAATGAGAAAAGAAGACAAAGTATACTGTACTAATAACCCTGAACAATTGGTAGATGTCCACATGATTCAAAGTTTGAATCCAGAATCAATCGTTAACCACATGGGTATATGCATGGCTATCATGTTGGGAAGTCTCCGCTTCGAAGGGTTCAGCGTGAAATGATTGTTGTGGTTGTTTCGAAAAATAATGATTGTGAGTATTGTCAGATGCATCATGCAGCCGCGGTAAATTATTACTGGAAGGATGAAGCAAAAATCGAACAGTTAAAGTCAGACTACACGCGATTAGAGTTGTCTGAAATTGATATGCAGTTATGCAAAGGAACTTACACAGAGTCCCAATCACAAGAATGAAGAATCGATTCAAAAACTGAAAGATCTCGGATTGGAAGATAGAGCCATTCTCGATGCCACTTTAGTGATTTCCTATTTCAACTTTGTGAACCGAATTGTTCTTGGTTTAGGCTTGAATGTGAATAAGGAAGAATTGGAAGGATACAACTACGACTGATGAAGACGACACCAACATTCGACGGAAAAAGCGAAGAAAAAGAGGCTGTAAACTAAACTCTGTCCGTTGAGTTAAAAAACCAAAATGTAATTTTAACATAAAAACGGATAGTATGATACCAAAAAAATACTCCTTCGCTTGGGCACTCATTGCTTTTTTCTGTGGGATCTCCTTCATCATACTCATTGGATATATTGATTTTGAAATCATCTCTCCGATGATCTTACCTGAAGACCATTGCTACTATCACACTCATCCAACTCCTTACTGGGTTGAACTCTTATACATGAGTGGAGGATCTAATGGACATCCTGACGGGTCTATCTTCCACTTTCTTATCGTTATTGTCTTGGGGGCAATTCTTGGACATGTCGTTGTTCGAGCCATTCGATTGAATCTGGGCAAGGACGAAGTCGGGAATAAATTACTCGATTCGTAGAGTGAATCCCTGACGGAAAATCCCGAAAATGGAAGTACCTGAATAGTTGAAAAGGTAAAAGTTGAAAACATAACATCTTATTGATGGTCTGACCAAATGATCGCGAAGTGTCTGACCTGTGAATATCCTCTTCCATTTGTCGAATATTTTTGTCGTCTCGTCGATTTTAGCTCAAAAAATGAACTAAACATGTTGGAGAACTAGATTTCTCAGTACCTTTGCACCCGAATTTCAGGGGTAAACAAATTTAAAACACTGATTTTCAATTATTTAAGTTCAATTAAAGAAAAGTGATACACTTTGGGTCTTCAACATCCGAAGTAGTACAATTAAAAAGAAGCAAAATGAAAAAAGTAGTCGTTTTAATCGCTATCAGTTTGTTTAACATCGGATTTGGTTTTGCAGAATCTGATCCAGAATTAAAGGAAGAAATCACTCAAAAAATGCAAATTGATTTGAGTGGAATCACACTTGGCAAGTATCAGGATGATTTTGTTAACGTCCAGTTTAGAATCTTTGATGGAACAATTTACGTTTTGGACATTCAAGGTTCGCAAAACGAGCTGAAGCAATTAGTGATTGATCAATTGAACGAAATTCACGTTCATACACCGTATAGCGAAAGCGAAGTACATAACTTCAAGTTTACTTTCAAAAAGCAATAAGAAAGAAGTTACCGTACAGTAGTATCGATTAAAGCATGTCTTATTTTGGTAAACCCAATTTGACATGCTTTTTTTGTGCAATACAATTTATTATAATTGAAGGATTCAAAAGTTGAATGATCCAAAGGACCGCAGAATCAATTAGAAGATCAGTTACTGGAAACGTGCTTAGCGAAGCTTTCTTAACTATTCAATGTGCGAAGCACTATCGTCTTTCACCGCCGAAGGCAGCAACGAAGTTAATCAGACTTGTTTGATTCTAACTTACCCAGATCCTCGTTCATCTGCTCCAAAGCTTCTGTATAAATCCCTTTGATTTCCTCTTGACGGGAGCCGTAATAATCAATGGATGATTCGTACGTTTCGCGATCCAATTCGAAAGTCGCTAAAAGCGAATCCCCCGACTTTTGCATCACTTTGTAATACCTGTTGATTTGTCCATAAGTGGCCTGAACATGTGATTCAAGAATCATCATTTCTTTGATCACCGAGACCATTTTTTTCTTTGGAATGAGATTTTTGGGTTCCGGCACACGCTC
>JBGCDF010000046.1:0-10079 GCA_045105095.1 Crocinitomicaceae bacterium
ATGACAAGACATTTGAAATGAGCGCTAATGGTACTGTTCGAGTGGTAAACTCAGCAGGAGAAACCTTGATGGAGCATGCAGTGGAAGCTGGAGATATCTGGAGAATGTGTCAGGTGAAAGATGCACCAATTCAAGATTGGGTAAAACTTGCAGTTACTCGTTCAAGAGCATCTCAAACGCCAGCTATTTTCTGGTTGGATGAAACTCGTGCTCACGATGCACAGTTGATTAAGAAAGTGAATGCATACCTACAGGATCATGATACAAACGGATTAGAGATTCAGATCATGTCTCAAAGCGATGCAACAATGTATACACTGAATCGCATGAAGAATGGAGAAGATACAATCTCCGTTACAGGAAACGTATTGCGCGATTACCTAACGGATTTATTCCCAATTCTTGAGCTCGGAACAAGTGCGAAAATGTTATCAATCGTTCCATTGATGAACGGTGGAGGATTATTTGAAACGGGAGCAGGTGGATCAGCGCCGAAACACGTTCAACAGTTTAATGAAGAGAATCACTTACGTTGGGATTCATTGGGTGAGTTCCTTGCATTGGCCGTTTCATTGGAGCACCTTGCAGAGAAGTTTGACAACCCGAAAGCTCAGGTTCTGTCAGAAACATTGGATGCTGCTACGGGTAAATTATTAGATAACAAGAAAGGTCCTTCACGTAAGGTCAATGAAATTGATAACCGCGGAAGTCATTTCTACTTAGCGATGTATTGGGCAGAAGCATTGGCAGCGCAAGATCAGGATGCTGAGTTGAAAGCGCAGTTTACTGGTTTGGCAGCAGACATGGCAGGAAACGAAGCGAAAATCATGGAAGAATTGAACGGTGTTCAAGGAGTAGCTATGGATATCGATGGATATTATTTCCCAAGTCCAGAGAAAGCGTCTCAAGCGATGCGACCAAGCGATACATTCAACAACTTGTTGAGCGTTTTAGCTTAAAAACGGAATAACAAAATTTAACGTCCTGACATGCCGATATCGATCGGGATTGTCGGGACGTTTTGATTTTTAACTATCTTCATTCCATGAAAAAAATCGTGCTCAACTCTATTCGTTCCTTGGGCGCCATTTCATCGACACATGCACAATCGATTTTAGCGGATTGGGAGGGAACCTACGAAGGAGAGATGATCGTCGGAAACCTATCCCGACCTAATGATTCGGTAAAAGTCGAATTCGAATTTCTCTCGCTTGAAATGAATACTGCCTGGACATACCGAATGACTTATCTCAGTGATAAATACGGAACAATCGTGAAAGATTACCAACTAACGAGAGTAGGTGATAGCAAAGCGAACTTTTTATTGGATGAGAAAGATGGAATTATCATCGAAATGAGTCTCATGAATAATTGTTTCTACAGCATGTTTGAGGTTATGGATAACATCTATTCAACTACCCTCCGAAAATCAGGAGAAACCATTCATTTCGATCTTTTTTCGTCGAATATGAAAGAAGGCACGGTGACAAAGAACGAAGCGGAAGATCCAGAGGAGATTTTTGAAGTGTCCAGCTATAAGCCTGGACTTCATCAAACGATTACCTTTCAACGAACATCGAACGAGTAACTGTACCAAAAACTAGGATTGAACTTATATCTACATTCCAAATGACCAAAGAACTTATGAAATTTACCCTATTCGTTTGTACAGTGCTTTTCTTAGCTAGCTGCGCAACGACTATTAAACCGGATGCGCCAGAGATTCGTGTTCAGGAAGACTATGAAATTCCTAAGTCGCAGGCATCATACATTAAGGTTCCGATTAAAATCAACCTTAAGCCATATTTTGATGAGACGGAAAAGGGCATCGATCGAACGTTCGAAGGTGAAGAATCGCAGTGCTCGGGAGTGAGTATTAAATATAAATTCAACAGAAGTCCCATCAAATTTGAAGGAGTAGGAAGTAAATTGCGTTTTGACGTGGATGGGAAATACCGTCTATGGTTGAACTATTGCGCGGCCTGTACAGATGCATTTTCAAGCGATCCGTACTGCATAACAAATAGAATTTATGCAAGTTGTGGAGTGGGAGAGCCGATGCGTAAGATTCACGTTGGATACGAAACGCAAATTGGTGTTGCCAAAGACTATAAATTGACATCACAAACAAAATTGAGAGAAATAAAAGCGATCTCTCCCTGTAAGATTAGTGTATTCGATTACGATGCGACATCACGACTTGAAGAAGAAGTGACGAAGGTTTTGGAGGATATGGAGAAGGACATCGACAAGGAAATCGGCGCTGTCGACCTTCGACCAGAAATGGAGGCAACATGGAACGCGATTGCCGAGCCGATGGATCTTGAAGGATATGGTTTTTTAGAAATACATCCTCAATACGTCGGAATGGATAAAATCAAGTACAAAGGAGACACAGCTTATGTGAGTGCTGTCTTGAAAGCATATCCACGAATCTTATCAACTCCTTCAGGAAAAAAGATGAAAGAACTTCCCAACCTTACATCTTATCGAGATAGAGATGGATTCGACATCAATATGGACGTATATACGCGTTACGACTCTCTAAGTGCAATTCTTACGAGAAACATCGCAGGTACTGAAATGGATGTGAAAGGTAAACAGGTCATCTTCGATTCAGTTAAAATCCATGGTGCTAACGACAAAAAATTGAATATTAAAGTAAATTTTTCTGGATCAAAAACGGGAGAATTTTACCTCACTGGAACACCGATTTTTGCTCCTGATAGTCAGTACATCTCTTTTCCTGACATGCAGTTCGACATCAAATCGAAAAGTGTTTTATTGAGGAGTGCCAAGTGGTTCTTCGATAAAAAAATTACAGATTTACTGCGAGAATCAACAGAAATAGATCTTTCTCCTTACCTCGATACGCTGAAGACAGAACTGAACGCTAATTTGAACATGGAATTATACGAAGGCGTTGATATGACAGGAGGTGTGAAAGAAATCAAGGTGGGCTTCATTCAACCTCGGGCTGATCAGCTGCACATTCGAGTAAATAGCCTAGGGAATATTGCGATTAAGATGGATTGATACTGGATTGGGATCGTTGGATCATTGGATTGGTTGGATTTTTGGAGGCTTCGCCATAGATTGATTCCTTATCGGACAATCGGACACCGTCGGAGGCATCCACGGAGTGAATCAGACAATCAAGTTGTTACAATAGTTTTCAACCGCAAAGCCCACAAAGCGAGCAGAGCTCTTCCACAAAGCTCTTGTGCATCAACCAACAGTTGATCCGTGCCCTTGTGGTAAAAAATAAAACAAACACAGCTTATTCGCCTTTGCGTTCCGATGGCTATCGGGTCGAGTTCAAAAAAGCACAGTAAGATAGTAACTATCAAAAAAGACACTGCTTAACCAATCCAACCAATCCAACCAATCCAACCAACCAATCCAATGATCCAACGATCCCAATCCAACCAATCCAACACCCCAAAAGCAGCCATGGAATGAATTGGACAACCAAATCACCGATTCTGCATATGAGCGGCAACCTTAGGAAAGCAATTATACAACGCCTCTCCTAAATCTGGCTCAAAATCCATGTTGGAAATCGCCAACTTCATACAACGGAGCCATTCAATTCTTGCCGCTTCATCAATAGCGTGTGGCATGTGCCGCATGCGCATTCTGGGATGACCGTATTCAGACGTGTACATTTGTGGTCCGCCGAGAAATTGCGTTAAAAAGCGGTATTGTTTATCCCGTATTACCGACTGATCATTTTGGAATAAATGGGATATCGTTGATTCGTTAAAAACGATGTCATAAAAAGTGTCCACCAATCGCTTTAAGGATTCAGGACCGATTTTTGAATATAAAGTTTCCATAAGCAACAATAGAAGAGAATCGTACACTCGGATCGCTTGCTATAATCTTGGACCTTTTGTACTTTTATCAAGCTTTATGGCAAAGATATTATTTATTACTCTACTTTCTCTGCTCCCCTTTGCTACCTTGTCGCAAAAGTCTGGGAAGTCTGAGCAATCCCTAAACAATTGCACAGGCGGGATCAATATCTTTGAAGATGGAGACTACCAACTTCAATTTACAGGCAGAAAATCAAGTGATAAAGGAGTTGAGGCGTATCCATCTTTATCAAAAATCAATAACGAAAATCTTATTTGGGTAACGTTCATCGCTCCGAAAAATGGAGACCTTACGTTCACAGCATCGAAAAAAACTGGCTTTGTGCAAATGGCAATTTTTGAGCAGTACCAAAAGGATATTTGCGGTGAAATCGCTGAAGGAAGTGCGGAAATCAAACGTGTGCACACTGGGACAGAATCATCCATCGTCGGATTAGACTATTCGGTGGAAGGCGGAATTCTGTACTCGCTACCCATGAAAGAAGGTCGAAAGTACCAGCTCCTGTTTGCGACCCAAAGTGAGGTGAAGGATAAACTCTACCTTCAATGGCGATTCGTAATTGGAGGAAAGAACCAGCCTAAGGCAAAAGCGGAATCCCAGCTTGTCGATAGAAGGAACGATGATTTCGCACCAACATTTAAGATTTCTGTTAGAGATAAGGAAACCCAAGACCCGATTATCGCCAATGTGACCATTGAAGGAAACAAATCTTTGGATGGAATGTACATGGGGTCTGATTTAATGTTTAATGTCGAAAGGAACTCAAGCATTGTCATCAAATGTAACGCTGAAGGGTATTTTTTGAATGATATTGAGGAAGACGCCAGTTCGTTTGACGATCAGGAAGTACTGGTGGAACTCGAACGTATTTCAGCGGGTCGGTCTATGTCTTTGGAGGAAATTGAATTTGTCCCAGGAACAAGTAACGTTACGTTGGCATCGGAACCTAAGTTGCGGCGATTGAAGGATTTTCTTGCCTTAAATTCGGCCTTAAGTGTAGAAATTCAGGGACATGTTTTCGCAATTGGAGATAACTCACATGCCGCTCAAAAAGTATCTGAAGCCAGAGCCAAACGTGTTATGAAATACTTGATTCAGAATGGAATCGATAAAGCCAGACTATCTGCTGTCGGTTATGGAAATACTCAACCTATCTATGAAAAACCACAGTTCTTTTATGAGGAGCAAGCGAATAGACGGGTAGAGATTGTGGTAAAATAAGAAGGTGACTGCGTGAATACGGAATTAGACAGAGTAAATTACCATTATGAGATTTATAAGAATTCTTCCTGTCCTTTTCTTTGCTACCTTTTTTCAAAATGCACTTATTGCACAGAATACATCCATTAACCTCGACTCACTTTATGAAGAAGTTGAAAACTTAATTGGTGATTCTTGGTACTTGGAAGAAACCAAGGATGGATTTATCGTGACCTTTTGCCGCTCCTGTAAGGAAAACTATAATCAATATCTGGAAGAAAGAGATAATTTTCAATGGTCACCTGAGAGAAGCGACTTTTTCTCTGCCGATAGAATTGACTCGGTTTCGTACCGTTCTGGTTTGAGTGCGATACCGGTATCTCCCAACTTATCTAAGAAAGAAAAGATAGCGTATTTCACAGAGCTAAATCAGCCCAATGCCATTTTGCAGTTCCGTGT
Organism: Crocinitomicaceae bacterium; assembly: GCA_045105095.1. Classification (GTDB taxonomy): domain Bacteria; phylum Bacteroidota; class Bacteroidia; order Flavobacteriales_D; family Crocinitomicaceae; genus UBA4466. The sequence continues at coordinate 5,539 of JBGCDF010000046.1, forward strand.
GAGAATCAAATCAAAATGGACAGAATCAAAGTACGAGAAGATCTTGAAGCGAAATGATTTGCTGAAACAAGCGATTCTAAAGGAGCCAATGTTCAAAACGAGCAAAGATATCTTCTCCGATTATCGGTTCTGGTTACCAAAGGATTATTGGAAAAGAAGAACCCAAGAATTTGATTTCTACTTTGAGCGCTTACCTTATTCATCTTTGATAATGGATAACTCTGTATTTATTGAACATAACATTCCAAATTTCTTCGGCCGACCGTTGTTAGTGGCTAAAGGGGACCAAGAGTTTTACAAGAAAATGGATAACAACTTGGAGTCTGAACAAAATAGAACGCTTAAAATAATTGCACTTGCGCTTGGTATTCATGATTATCAGATCGTAAATTGAGCACGGTATTTAACGGATTTCATAACTATGTCAATCAAAAAAGTAAATCTTGCTTCGAAGCTTCAAACCTTCAGCGAACACTGGACTCCTAAGATTGTAGGTGAATTGAACCATCAACATGTGAAAATTGCCAAGCTTCAAGGAGAGTTTGTGATGCATAAACACGAGGAAGAAGACGAGCTGTTCTATGTCATAAAGGGAACCTTATTCATTGAACTGATTGATGAAACCATCGAACTAAACTCGGGTGAATTCGTTGTCATCCCCAAAGGAGTAGAACACAAACCTTTCGCTCCAGATGAGGTGCACGTGATGCTTTTTGCGCCAGCCAGCACGCTCAACACGGGGAATACGAAAAGCGAATTAACAGTCGAGAACCCCGATAAAATATAGGTGCTTGACCCAGATTCAAACAAATCCTTTTGTCGAACTGCCATTCTCAACAAACTCTTATCTTTGACTAACATTGAATGTAACTGCTAATGAAAAACATCTTAATCTTCCTACTCGGGGTCATCATACTAATTTTGTTGTACGGTCAATACTCGAATTACAAACGGTTCAAACTTGAGAATTACGAATACAAAGTGGAGAAAGGAATCGATAAAGGCTATCACGATAAGTCTTTCCTATTCGATTATTACGAAGCTGTTGAAGACCTCAATACATACGTTAAGGCTCAGTGGAGTGCGAATGGAATTGATGTGCGCGTGCCAGATGTGGATGACGAGGAGAACAAAGCAGCCGCCAAAATTTATTCGAAGAAATTGGCGAAGGTGAAGTACTACGAAGATCAGTTGTTGCTTTCGGCAAAGCTCAAGAAGAGTGGAATGTCCAATGCAGATGTGAAATCATTTCAGGAAGATGGAATTACGCTTGCTGATAAAATAAATGCAGATCGTAGAAACAAGATTTTGACAATATTCGGAGAAGTTTCAAATACGGTTAAATTGGGCGATGCAGGTCCTCTGGTTTGTGAAGTTCAGAAGTTGCTTAAACTTAAAGGAGAGGAAGTTGTTGTAGACGGCGTGTTCAAAGACATGACAGCTCGTGCAATTAGATCGTTCGAAGTAAAACTTGGTCTATATCCTGACGGAAGACTGGATGTGTTCACTCTGGAGAAATTGCTGGAGTAGAAGTCTTAACATTTCTTAGCTCGGAATGGATACCGATTTCGTGCATTGCGCGTTAGTTCGAATAAACTGCGCCACATGTTAATCGATAATTTTGATGATTCCCGCAACATTCGTAATGTGTCCTATCTGATTCCAGTGGGCATCTGTATTTATTTGACTATTTATTCGGTGAACAACATCATGTCCGTTTGGATTTCGGAATGGGGGATTTACGCCAACCTGGATCTATATTTGAATTACTGGCTGTCGCATTCAATTTCACTTCTCTTCGTTGTTAGCTTCGGATATTTTTTCGTTCGATCACTGTGGAGGCGAATTGTATCTGGTCAGCTCAATTGCTCAAAAGTTTTTATTTCCCTGTTCGTACTCTCTATTATGCTATTCGGCCTTGCTTATTTGAGTGAGTACGTCATTCGTATTTTCGAAGAATCCCGTTACGGAACACCAAAAATGCCAGACAATGAATATTATGATTTCATCCGCAACATATATCCTTATACCTGGTTCGTAGAATTTGTGATTATTATACTTTCAATCACTTTCGCAACGAGAGGTTCGGGAAAACAGCGTTCTTCGGAGGACTATTGAAAATCAGACATCAACGATTCCTTGATGTCATCCGTGAAAATCTTAGTTGCCATTGCTGGTTCCAAAATCTTCATGGTGCTGTAGCTTACTTCATCAATCTCGTTAAACTTTTTGTTTCCGTCTGAATCCATCAAGGTTTTGATCATGATCGTTTCCGTCTCCTCGTTGTATGTATAGTCAACAAATTGTTCTTCATCCGAAGTAATCTGAGTGAAGTTTCTTCCGTACAAATCGGAAATGCACAAAACAACAGGGTCATCATTATTCAAGAAGCCATCTTCGTTGTAGTCATTGAGCACAACGCGATAGAAAATCATTTTTCGGCGATATTCTGGGTGTAAACCGAAGGACAAGATGTGCAGTGTCGTTTCTGTCAGAGGGTATTTTTCTTGAGTGAATGTGTTGTAAAATAAGATATTGCGAATGTCAAATTCCTCCAATTCTCTATTCACATATTCTTCCTCCGCTAATTGGTCGTATGGACGAAGCCCAGTATTCATGCTAAATTCAACGGTTGTAGATTTCGCTCTTCTGTGGTCTCTAGAACGCTTTTTCTTCTTTTCTTTTTGAACTTCTACTTCGTAATAGGCTCTTCCAATTGGAAAGATCATCATACTATCCAATCCATAATTCAATGGTTCACCAATGGAAAGTTCGTCTGAAGTTGAGAGTTTTCGTTCCTTCACTTCTTCTTTTTTATCCTCTTTATTTAGTTCTTCACAAGAGGCGAATAGACTGATGGTTAATAAAAGGAGTAGCGCGTTTTTCATTCGGTTAAATTTAGAGGTTCAATTTACAAACTTGAGTTTGATTATCGGGCGATTGAAACGAGAAATTTGATTAAATTATAGGCCTTAGAGCCTGCTGGAATACATTATTTAGCGATAAATAGAATCAACCATGAGTAATTATCATATTAAACACCTTGAAGAGTATTTTAAGGTATACCGAAAATCAGTCAGAGAACCCGAAATTTTTTGGGAGGAAATAGCGGAAGAACATTTCGTTTGGAGAAAGCGATGGGACACGGTTCTCAGTTGGGATTTCACCAAGCCTGAAGTGAAATGGTTTGAGGGAGCGCAATTGAATATCACGGAAAATTGTATTGATCGTCACCTCATTACAAAAGGGAATAAAACGGCAATTCTTTTTGAACCAAATGACCCGAATGAAGCGGCGCAACACATTTCATTTAACGAGCTTTCAGATCGTGTAAATAGATTCGCCAACGTACTGAAAAGTAAAGGGGTTCAGAAAGGAGATCGTGTCTGTATTTACCTTCCGATGATTCCTGAATTGGCCGTTTCAGTCTTAGCGTGTGCACGAATCGGAGCGGTGCATTCTGTGGTTTTTGCTGGATTTTCATCAACGGCATTAGCGACAAGAATCAATGATAGTGATTGTAAAATGGTCATTACTTCCGATGGATCGTATCGTGGAGCCAAAACCATCGACTTGAAATCAATTGTGGATGAAGCCTTGAACGATTGCCCTGGAGTTGCGAACGTATTGGTGGCGAAGCGCATCAATTCAGACATTAACATGGTGGCTAATCGCGATGAGTGGTTGCAACCTCTGTTGGATAATGCTTCAAATGAGTGCCCAATCGAAGTGATGAACGCAGAAGACCCGTTGTTCATTTTATACACTTCGGGTTCAACTGGGATGCCCAAAGGAATGGTGCACACCACGGCGGGCTATATGGTACAAACAGCGTATTCTTTCAAAAACGTATTCCAATACCGTGCAGACGATATTTACTGGTGTACAGCGGATATTGGATGGATTACTGGTCATAGTTACATTGTTTATGGTCCCTTGTCGAACGGGGCAACAACCGTGATGTTCGAAGGTGTTCCTAGCTATCCCGATTGCGGACGTTTTTGGGAAGTTGTGGAAAAGCATAAAGTGAATCAATTCTATACGGCTCCAACGGCCATTCGTGCATTGGCAAAAGAAAGTTTGGATTTCGTGAATAAATATGATCTTTCTTCACTCAAAGTACTGGGGTCAGTAGGAGAGCCAATTAACGAAGAAGCATGGCACTGGTATAACGACAATGTCGGAAAAAAGAAAAGCCCGATCACGGATACCTGGTGGCAAACGGAAACTGGTTCGATTATGATTGCCCCAATTCCATACGTAACACCAACCATTCCAACCTTTGCGAGTTTACCGATGCCAGGAATTCAACCTGCTTTGATGGATGAAAACGGACAAGAGATTTCAGGGAATCAGGTTGATGGGCGCTTGTGCATTAAATTCCCTTGGCCATCCATGGCACGAACCATTTGGGGAAATCACCAACGGTACAAAGACACCTACTTTTCGGCGTTTGAAAACAAGTATTTCACTGGTGATGGAGCCTTGAGAGATGCTGTTGGATACTACCGAATTACGGGTAGAGTTGATGATGTAATCAT
>JBGCDF010000047.1:0-2807 GCA_045105095.1 Crocinitomicaceae bacterium
CCGTCTTTGGAATTATTGTCAACCATAACCAACGCTTTTTCCAGGGCCGCTTTCAATTCAACAGCATCTACTGGTTTTAGCAAATAATCGAGGGCACTGAATTTAATCGCTTTAATCGCGAACTCTTCGTGTGCTGTGATAAAGATCACCTCAAATGACTTATTTTCAATTGATCGAATAACGTCAAAACCTGTTCCATCGGGCATTTGAATGTCCAAGAAAACAATATCTGGGTTGTGTTTTTCAATCGCTTTAATCCCTGATTGTACATTTTCACCTTCAGCTATCGCTTGAACATCAAGCCCGAAGGAATCTATCATTTTTGCGATTAACGACCGGGTTCTGTTTTCGTCATCGATGATTAGTACTTTTTTCATTTGTTCTGATTTATAGTGTAGTATGGTTTAATTTACTATTGCAGTTTCAACATTGTATGGCAGCGCAATTAGCACTCTCGTGCCCGTTTTACTGTCGTTATCAAAATCTTCAACATGCATAAAACCGTCAGTTCTGTATTTCGAATTTAGATTGTCGATACGTTCCCTGGTGATTTCCATGGCCATGCTTTTATGGGCTGAACTCTTTTTATTTTGCCGAGAGGAGTTCCTTCCAATTCCGTTATCTTCTATTGTAATATTAAGCATTCCTTTTTCCTTCGCAAAGCGAATCCGAATAAAGCCGCCTTCAATTGTGTGCAATTGACCGTGTTCTATCGCATTTTCGATAAATGGTTGTGTAATCATTGGCGGAATTATGGCAAACTCGTCCGTTAAGTCTTCTTCTGTCTCAATAAAAAACTGAAACCGATCCTCGAAGCGCAGCTTCTGTGTTTCCAAGTACTTATTTAAAATTTCAACTTCTGTTCGAATTGGAATGAACTCCTTGGGTGAGTTTTCCAAAATTAATCGCATCAATCGAGAGAAATTGACCAAAAACTTTGTTGAATTTTCTATGTCGTTTTCGTAGATGTAACTTTGGATTACGGACATGGCATTGAAGACAAAATGCGGATTCATCTGAGCCCTCAACAAGGTTTGCGACATTTCAGCTTCTTTCCGCTCCTGCTTAATTTTCGTTTGATTCCATCGATAGAAAATAATGATTCCCGCCAATACAACAATGATCAAAAAAGCAATGATGATGTAGGTTTGAAGATTGTTTCTCAAGTCACTGTTTTCCAATTGGGTTTGAGCGACATATTGCTCTTGTCGCGCTCGTTCCATAGAATCAGCTTGTGACGTAATAAGGCGTTCACGCTGTTCAGATCGGTAAGATTCACTCAATTCCGCAATTTTCGTTGCAGCCTGAATCGTCGTGTTACTGTCCAAATAATTGAGGTACAACTCCATGTACTCCAACGATTTATCCTTGTTATTCACCTCTTTGTATACTTCAGCAATGACGCGATACGTTTTGTAAATCTGATTTTTTGCTCCAAACTTCTCCCTGATTTCAATCGATCGATTCAAGTAATTGAGTGCATTCGAATGCTTCTTTTGCTTTTGAAAAACCGTACCTACGTTGTGATAAACACCCGCACTTTTCTCCCTGTTGCTAGTTGATTCAAAATAAACCAAGGCCTTATTGAAGTTGTTCACAGCTAAATCATACTGCTTTTGTTCTTTGAGGATCATGCCAATCATATTGTGCGTTTCCCCAAGCCCATTCATGTCATTGATCCCCGTTAAATACTTGATTGATTGTTGAGCATTTTTTGTTGCGAGCGCATACTGTTTTCGCATCAATTGTACTTGTGCTAAGTTTGTAAGAGCCAGTCCCATCTGACGATAATCTCGAATTCGTTCGGCATAACTCAGCGATCGATTGAAATAATACTCCGCATCATCTAAATTCAGGATCGTGGTTTGTGACTGCCCAATTTCACGCGAAAACTTTGCAAGGAGATATACATTTTGTACTTCCTCTGCCAACTGAAGACTGATCAAGTTTTTTGCGACACTCAACTCAACCTGTCCGAAAAAGTCATAAATCTCCGCTTGGATATTGAAAGCCTCTGCCAGTAATCCTTTGTTCCCTGTTCTACGACTATATTGAATCGCCATTCCAGCATAATACAAAGCGGAATCTTTGGCATTTCCTTGCATAAAATTCAAGGCAAGAAAGGAGTTCGATTCGGCTAATTTTGTTGTGCTTCTGTTCTTTTTGGCCAGTTTCAAGGCCATTTTTAAGTAAAAATCGGCGGTTTCTGTTTCCAAAACACTGCTGTGATAATACCCAAGGTGGCTATATACTTTGAACTTAACTTCGTCCGAATTCTTCAGCTTATTTAAAAAGGGTTGACAGGCTAAAATTTGCCGCGAATATGCTTCATTATCACCTTGTAATCGAGCAATTCGAGCACTAAAAAACAAGGCGTTAAATCGAATAGAATCTGGGAAATTTCGACTCTTTTTAACGATCACCTTTTGCAGGGAATCGGCAAGGTAGATGTCATTATCAGCATAATACTCACCCAAAGCCATCATCCGCATGAACTTACGCGATGGATCTTGTTCGGCTTTATAGGATTTTATCAACTGTGCCTCGCTCGTTTGCCCAAATACAGCAATCGAACATGCGCTCGTCAAAATAACAAGTACCGTCAGAAGAAATCTTGAGGAATGTAATATGGAAGTATAGAGTCGTTTTTGATTCACGCTTGCTAAAAATACGAACTTTCAATGGCGAATTACAGGAATCCCTCGATTTCTTTCGAATCCGTATCGCCACAAATCGTTATCTTTGCACCTTCAGTTTTTATAAGCAATCATGGAGTACAATTTTCGAGAAATAGAGGCTAATTGGAG
>JBGCDF010000048.1:0-7875 GCA_045105095.1 Crocinitomicaceae bacterium
AGTGCTAATGTGGCGCGCTTCCATCAATTACCTTCATATACTGTACTTGGTTTCAGAGATCAGGCTGGAAACTTGGTCAACAAGGACAATAATTTGAAGTACATTCGAGCGGATCATTATGTTGCAGGTGCTTCTTTCCTGTCAGAATTCAAAGCGAAGTTTTCTGTTGAGGGGTTCTGGAAAAACTATAGCGACCATCCGTTTTCTATCAATGATTCCATCTCACTGGCGAACGTAGGTTCCGATTTCGGAATTGTGGGAAATGAAGCCGTGACATCAACGTCAGAAGGTCGAGCTTATGGTTTGGAGTTCTTATACCAACAGAAACTGGTCAAAGGATTCTACGGAATCTTAGCATACACATTCGTGAATTCGGAGTTCCTAACGAAGGATGGAGAATATGCACCATCTTCATGGGATAGTAAGCATATCGTATCGTTGACCGCAGGAAAGCGCTTTAAGAAAGGTTGGGAACTTGGTTTCCGCTGGTTGTTCTCAGGTGGAGCGCCGTATACACCAATCGATGTGGCAACTTCCTCTATTCAGCAGGTTTGGGATGTAAATGGACAAGGTTTGCCAGACTACGATCAGTTGAACCAAGCAAGAGGTACGGATTATCACCAATTGAACATCCGATTAGACAAACGCTTCGATTTAAAGAAGATGTCGCTTCAGTTGTATTTGGATATCCAGAATGCTTATGCGTATCAAACGACCTTGGCTCCGATTCTCCTGTTAGTCAGAGATGAGAATGGAAATGCACTGACAGATCCGAACGATCCGACGCGCTATCAAACCAAATTAATTGAGAACACGAACGGAATTTTACAGCCTTCGATTGGAATTATTTTTGAATTTAAGGTGGCTTCTCAGGAAAGAGCAGGTGAGTAATTAGTTTGGGCTTCGGCTCCGCTCAGCCCTCTATTAACCCTTGGTCAGAGGACTGAGCGGAGCCGAAGTCCGAAGTCTAAAATAAATCTAAATAAATTCAAAATCAACGCGTCTGTTCCGTTGTTTCCCTTGGGAATTCTTATTCGTGTCAATCGGTGATCGTTCACCTTTAAATTCAATCTTTAGACGGTCAGCTTTTAAACCTCGCCTCACAAAATACGCTGTAATTGCTTGCGCTCGGTTATAGGATAATGTGTCGTTGTATTGATCGGAACCATCGGAGTCTGTGTGTCCTGTTACTTGCACACGTAAATCAGAATGTCCTTTCACGATTTTGATCATTCCATCGAGGAAGTCGTGATGCTCTTCGCGAATATCAAATTTGTCGTAATCGAAGAAAATAGGTTCAAATACAAAGTTATCGCGTTCAATCTTACGAATTTCGGGAGCACTTAGTCCATCCGCGTAATCTTTGTTGAATTGTTCAAACCACATTTGAGAGCTCTCCATTTCTCCGCTCTTATCCAATTCAAAATCGGCACGATAAAGAATGAAGTCTCCAATGACATTTCTACAGTCAGTCGCAACATACTCTCCAGTGAAATATCCTTTTACTGGATCGTATTTCAAGCTGGCCGAAACCCGACACCAAGTCGTTCGCGATGACTTATTGCTTTTTGTTTCAGCTATTTGTCGAATGTGGAGTATGCCATCATCCAAATCACCGTTCACTTTTTTCATGGAGTAGAACTCGCTGTCATAGATTTCCTCACGACTGTATCCCGTTATGAAGTTATCCGTGTTTTCGAATTCAAAATACACGATCATTGCGTCCTTCATTTTTGTTCCCTTGCGAATCATAACGCCTTGCCACGTGCCCGCTGGATTGAAATCCGCAGCAAACAATGAGAAGGTGAGTACAAGTGAACCAAAAAGTGCTAAAAACTTCATAAACAATGACAATTTATATAGTCTATACTCATTTATTCAAATAATGTTCCAAAGATGGATAGGTTACGGTTAAGCGATCAAGTGAGGAGTGTGCTGAGCCGAACTCGGATTTTGATGGTTTTACCTTGGATTCACTTTGTGGCTGCCTTAAGCAATAGTTATGTTTCGTGGTTTTATTGGCTTGAATGGAGTTGAATTATTTTTGGGGAACTGTTTTGGAGATAATTGTTATTTTGAACTGAGCTCTTCCGATAATAAGTGGTTGTAAACGTTTGTTGTTGGGTGGGTGATAGATATGAGTAAGTTGTACAGCATAAAAAATTATGGAAAAAAGAAAAGAATATAAAAGGATAAAGCTATCGGCAGAGCGAATTAAAGAGGTTTATAACAAATGGTTAGAAGTTGCTCCAAGTGACCTTGAAATCAGAAATAATTCTAAATCAATTAACTTCGGGGAAGAAACCTGGACATACGATAATGACTCTGAATTCTTTGCTGATTTTTCAAAAGATTATTATCGAGCAGAATTTTTTAAATCCAAATTCAACGATGAGTGTAATTATAAATTAGTGCTTTCGGTCACACCGGAACATAACACATATTTGACAATAGAAGCTCCAACAAGAGCTGAAATTGAAGAAGTCTTTTATGTGTTAGACAAAGATTGGGAAAGCTTTAAACTCCCAGAACCAGAAGAAGAGATTTCAAATGATGACGAACCGACTATTTTTATTGGTCACGGAAGAAATTCTCAATGGAGAGATTTAAAAGATCATTTATCTGATCAACATGGTTACAATATAATGGCTTATGAAACGGGTGCCAGAGCAGGTCATACTATTCGTGACATTCTTGATGAAATGATGAAAAAATCTTCTTTTGCTGTTCTTGTCATGACAGGAGAAGATGAATTAGCTGACGGTAAAGTCATGGCAAGACCGAATGTCATCCACGAAACAGGGCTTTTTCAAGGAAAACTTGGGTTCAGTCGAGCCATCATCCTTTTGGAAGAAGGTACAGAGGAATTTTCTAATCTTTATGGTATTCAGCAAATAAGATTTGGTAAAGGGAATATTAAAGAAACTTATGGGGATATTCTTTCGACATTAAAAAGAGAATTTGAATAAACGCTGTACAATAAAACCTAAACTGCATTAAAACGTAGTTTAGCCAAAACATTATGTATAATAAATTGTTCTGTGGAATTTTCGTTGTAAAAGCGTCAAAGAATAAAACCATATCATGAAAATTGTTGTATTCTTCCTATTCACTTTTGCCACGACTTGTTTGTATTGTCAAGAAGGTTTTGATGTAATTCGACGTGCTGAAAAGAAAATTGAACAGCATAAATATGAAAAAGCTCTGAAGTTATTAGAAAAAGCAGACTCAATGAATTATGGTTTTTGTGGAAATGCTTGGATAGAAGCTCGAGAAGCAATTGCACTAAATCGAATCAAAATATTTGATGCTAAAGGTGAACATTTAAAAGCCGCAAATACGCTAAACTCAGTGAATTTCTATTTCGGTGAAAATTTGGACTCATTAAAAACAGCATACTTCATTAAAGCTCTAGATAGAAACTTAATTAAAGAGGAAATAGATTCTTGTATAAATTTAATTAGTACACTGGACAGTGTTGACTTTTTCATGGGACTGGAGTTTAATGTAAGTTTCAGCGACTCACCTTTTATTATTTCATCTAGTACCTTGCGTTTTGTGAGAAGAGATGCATTCATTCAGACTGAAATCAATAAGGACATTCCTATTCTCGAGAGGTTCAAGAATTCATTAAGGCGTCAATCATTCTATTTGTTATTACAATGAAAAGGTAGATGTGCATACAGCATCCTGTGCCCCGAGCGCTAATGATTTCTTCGGGAATTTCTCTTTTTCTGTGAGGAAAAATCTTAATTTCAAGAAAAAGAAAACGATTTAGTTAGAAGCGTGGCATAGTCCCAAACGTTATGCTCAATTAAACCTAGATGATAAATCCAACTCGAAGAAATAAGAATATCGGAACAGCTAAACAGGGTCATGGTCAAGACAACAAATTAGTTGTTCCTTATCCAGCTGTTGAGACGAAATCATTTTACGAGCGATTAGGAGAATATAAAACGATTGAGAAAATCATCAATGGACATAAATTTAGATTTGTCGTGGAGAAAACTCGTCAGAATTCTTTTCACGCCTGTACCATTGAGGACATTGAAATAATACTTAGTCAAATACCTAAAAAAGATTTCGGGGAATTAGAATTAATTATTCTAAGACAACCAACTAGAAAAGAGGAAAATTTAAAATCTGTTTGGGGCAGATTAATCTATTCTTATGAATTTGAGGATGATTATTTGCCAGCGGTTGTAATTGAAGCCGTTGACTTAAACAGAAGCTTCAAATGGACTAAGAAACTAAGTATTGATTCTCAAAAAGAATTAGAACGATTAAAGGAAGACGGGCATAAAATCAAAATGGGAAAAAGGTTTTTCGAGGCAGAATATGAGATTGATAACATTAGGTCAACTCAACTTTACAGAACAATTCTTCACGAGTTTGGGCACTATGTTCACTATTTAGAAGTGGTTGAACGACCCGGTGATGATGAAGAGGAGTTTGAAGAATGGGAAAAGAGGTCTGATTATTACCACAGCTTACCAACTTCCGAAAAAGAAGTATTTGCTCATTCTTATGCTAATGAATTAAAAAAAGATCTAACTCAAAGTGGTATTGTTCCATTTGATAGAATCATTAACGAAAAAAGAATAGTTGAAAATGGTCTGAATTTATCAGATTTTAAATAATAGAAAAGGAGCATAGCACTATGTAAAAATGCATTAAACGTATTTTGCGTTAACGGCTACGCCAAATTAACAGCATGAAAATAATTTTTTTAGACATCGATGGAGTTCTGAACTCTGATACTTGGGAAAAAACAGAGAGTTACAGAAATGGAACATATCCTGAAAATATGTTTGACCCAGTAGCTGTGCGATTATTAAATAAGATCATCGAAAGAACTAACGCCAAAGTTGTTTTAACTTCAACCTGGCGGCTAAAGTTTTCATTATTCGAAATGAATCAACTATTCATTAAAGTTGGTATTGACTGTGATTTAATTGATTTTACCCCAGATCTAAAAAAGAATAATGATTACACTTTAAGAGGTAACGAGATTCTAAAGTGGTGCAAAGATAATTCGGATGTTATAGGAACTAAATATCTGAACTACACAGATTTCATTATTCTGGATGACAATAGTGATATGTTATATTGGCAGTCTAAATACTTCTTTCAAACCGACAAACTCTGTGGATTGAGCGAAACGTTAGCAAGAGAAGCGATTCGAATGTTACAAAGAAATCATTGAAGCATCTCATGACAAAAGATGAAGCCATAGAAATTGCTCAACAATACGTTGATACTTCGACCAACGGAATTAATGCCCGCATAGATGGAAACGCTCAATGGTTATCTGAATGGATAATCGATGCCTTTCGGAACCAAGTAGAGCATCCAGTTTGGGTAGTTTTTGCTGAAAACCTCGAAAAAAATCGATTCGACTTGAATGATTACAGCATTGTTGTGAGCACAAAAACGAAACAAGTAGAAGATGTCAGGTTGATGTGAGTTGTTACAGAGTAAAAAAAATAAATTAGAAAGAAGCCAGAAAATAAAGCGGATAGCGAACCCCAAACTGCATTAAAAGTCTGCTAGCTAAAGCGTCATAATCCATGAAGAATACAATACTAAAACTCTCGATTATCTGCTCTTTGGTACTCATTGGATGCAATATCTCCTCAACCATTGAAGAGAAAGAAAATGCATGGAATGTGTATTTCGAAGGAGAATACAACCACTCCGACACTTTAATGAGGTTTAATCTAAGCGAGGATTCATTAATCATTGAATTCCTGAAACCTACTGATTTAAACTACTGGCGTGGACAAGTCACCATTTACGACTCTAGTCAAATCAAAATTTATCAATCTGATCTGAATAATGATAATTTACTCGACACTCTTCCCATAGAACAGGGACGCATCATCTTCAAAGATCTCAATTTGCAGAGTGAACAGTTAAAAGAGTGCCAAGTTCTGTTTGACGGAGGCCCACATCTTAACGATAAACTCATATTGGTTACGCCCTTTTGGTACGCAAACGAAACATATGGTGAGCAACAGCCAGGTATTTTAGCTCCGAGAGGAGGTTTAAGCAACGTGAAATACTATGTTTTCAATCAGAAAGAGTTTAAGTCGTTCAAGGAAGATATACAGACCTACTGCCGAGAGAAAGAAGCCAAATACGTGCTTGGAGCTACTGATCCAAGTAATCTATCGCTAGATTAAATCTCAGAGTTAATCATCATAAAACAGTCTGTGAAATAGGATTTAGAACACCATTTACACTTCATGCTGAAAAAGTCCTATATTGTAAAGTCGGTGATACGGCTTAACCCAATACTAGTAAAGCCCCGCAATAATTCACTATCGAATTACACATACAAATCGTGAAACTATGTTAACTGATATCATCCCGAAATTACCAATGCGCGACAAAAATGTTACTAAGGCATTTTACATAGATACCTTAGGATTTGAAGAAATAGGCGATTATGAAGCGTATTTAATGGTTCGAAAAGATAAAATAGAAATTCATTTCTTTGAATTTAAGGAACTTAACCCTAAAGAAAATTACGGACAAGTGTACATTAGAACCAATAGCATCGATGATTTTTACCAAACATTATTGGACGATAAAATACCAATACACCCAAATGGAAAACTAGAATCAAAACCTTGGGGACAAAAGGAATTCTCATTACTCGATCCAGATACTAATCTATTGACCTTTGGACAAGGTAGTTAAACAAACCAGCATGAAAATCGAAAATAGCGAGCTAGCAGACGTTCCAAAAATATTCGATTTATATAGAATAGCGACGAACTATATGAAATCGAAAAATCAAGTTCATTGGCCTGAATTTCCGAAAGAATTAGTTGTAAATGAAATAGAAGAAAATCGACAATGGAAATTATCGATTGACGATCAAATTGCGTGTATCTGGGCAACGGCTTTGAGTGACGAATTGATCTGGGGAACAAGAAATAATGAACCTTCAGTTTACATTCACAGAATTGCGACGAACCCTGATTTTAGAGGCCAAAATTTGGTGGGGAAACTAATCGATTGGGCAAATGATTTCGGAAAAAATAACAACCTTGAATATATCCGAATGGACACGGTTGGCTTGAATAAGGGGTTGATCAGTCACTATGAAAAATTCGGGTTCCAATTTTTGGGGACACGAAAACTTGAAAATACACATGGACTTCCAGAACATTATAAAGATGGAGAGGTGTGCTATTTTCAAAAAGAAATAGTCTAAAAAAGAGGCGGATAAAAATCTGTGTCGTTCATTTGCCTCTTTCAGGAATCACATCAACCATTCACGAAACGATGTAGATTACAGGATTCAATAAGTTATTCCCACTTTCTGAGCGAATAAAAATCATATCTTCATGCCTCAAACTATGAAAAAATGAAGAACTCTCAAATGAAATCTATTAGTACCTTACTACTGTTAATTATTGGATTTAATGGTCTTGCACAATCTAGTGGGGACATTGAAATTTCTCTCCAACCTAAGATCGAAAATCGAATTTATATCAATGAAAAAATAGAGTTTAAAACGATTCTGACAAATACGTCTGAAGAGACTTACTATATGCCAGTCAGAAATCTTACAGAATATCCAACAGCTTTCGTTGATGACGATTTTGATATGGTTGGACCTGATGGAGAAGAAATTAACATTCGATCATATCCGGGAGGTGGTACAGCTGCCGGTGTGTCTCATCCAGCAAGGCCGATGAAACCGAATGGTGGTTCATCGGGAAGTCGATCATTCTACTATACATTTACCGTTCCTGGAACGTATACATTGACCTATAAGTTAAAGATGGACGCGTCCAGAAAACCTACTAAAATGACAACTGAGTACAGATCATTTGATGCTAAAGGTGAACTCACATTTGA
>JBGCDF010000049.1:0-6491 GCA_045105095.1 Crocinitomicaceae bacterium
TTTTTTGATTCCTACGTTCAACAAAAAGAATACTTCTCGAGTTATGTCTTCGAAGATAAGGCCATAGAAATACTCGCAGAAGATGAACAACTGAGAATTGAATTCGATATGAAGAAATCGGAGGATAAAGAATTTAGAGAAAGTTCATGGGCGCAACTGTATTTTATCTACCAACATTCGGAGTTCTATGAACCAACACACAATTGTCTTCCTCTATTTCGGATTGTAGGATTTTAAGTTCAGCATGTTTTTAGGCAGTTAGTCTACAAATCCCTAGTCGCGAAATCCGTATATTTGTAGTAACTAATTATCAACTTATGAGAGCTAGATTACTCTTTCTGTTTATGGTCGTATCATCTTCCATGACGTTTGCACAAGATACCACTTGGGTACAAACCTTCACTTTTGATTCTATTTCTGCGCGTAGAGGAGATTTTACCTTCCCTCAGGAACTAAATGACAAGCGCTTCGAAAAAGTACTGATGTACTACAAATTAAAGTGTAGTCCACTTACGCCATGGGCTCAGTACGATTGCGGTGAATGGGATTATTTGGCGTACACGCGCATCTTCGATCACACTGGAGATTTCGATTCTGTGCAAGTTGATAGTGTTAATTTCTTGAATAACTATCAGTCAACTTCTGTCTATAACTACGGAGATTTCGCAGGTGATAAGATTGATACGTATGTTCGCACTGAACAAATGAGAACTGGTTCTACAGGATCAATCTCACCGTTGTTTAGCTCGAGCGCTTCGTCCAACCTGCCTTTTGATTTGTCAAATAATGGAGGACGTGTTCAGGTGCTTGTCACTGCGGCAGAATTAACGGCTGCAGGAATTATTGCTGGAGATATTCAGTCATTGAGTTTGTTCGTTCCTGCAGGAGGAGTAGCGACAAGTGGAGATTTGGACTATCCATCGATTTCTTTGAAATCAACAACAGATACTGACGTTTCATCATTCCACACAACCGGATTTACGGAGGTGTATAACTTGACTCATGGAAGTTTAGGAACGGCTCCAGCCTTTATAGACGGAGAAAATGAACTGTTGTTCTATCAACCATTTAATTGGAACGGTACAGATAATATCATCATCGAATTCCAGTTTGAACGATCTGTTCCTGCCGTGAATTCATTGACGTTTGAAAACGAAGCGACTTCAGGAAACTATGGAGTGAACTACGCAGGTAGAAATGGTGTCTTGAATTTCTCAGGGTCTGAACACGCATTATTTGAACTATCTGATATTGAAATTGGAAATGATGTGACGATCATGTTCTGGACAAAAGGAACAGGAAATAGTGGTGTTAATACCTCTATTTTAGAAGGATACGATACATTGAACAACCGTGTGATCAATATTCACTTCCCATGGAGCAACAATAGAATGTATTGGGATGTTGGTGTAGGAAGTGGATACGATCGAATTGACAAAGCGGCAACACCGGGAGAAATTGACAACGAATGGCATCACTGGGCGTTCGTGAAAAATCAAGGAACTGGCGAATTGAAAATTTTCAAAGATGGAGCGCTTTGGCACAGCGGAACAGGTCACACAAGAGCGGTAGGAAACCTTCATCGTTTGGTGATTGGTGCAAATCGAAACTTGGCGAATAACTGGACAGGAAAGATAGATGAGTTCCAATTGTTTGATGTTCCTGTTGATGACGCGACAATTGCGTCTTGGTACAATCAGCGCACAACAATGTCCCACCCAAATTGGGCGAACCTTCAGGTATATTACAATTTCGATGAAAACGAATGGGCAACGGACCTTTCAAACAATGACTATTTGTTGATGCCGTCAACGACAGGCTTATTTGATTTCTCTGAATATCCAGTTGTGGGAATCGAAACAGGAATTGATCGTCCGCAGATAGCATTTGGACAAGGAACAATTGCTGGAACGGCAACTGACGTTCAAGCCGATTGGTTGGAAGTAAAGGAGCCGGAAGTAGTATTCGAATTCGCGACAGTTGATCACCACTTTGAAATTATTGACGCGTTTTTGGCGACACCAGATGCTTCAGAAGATGTTTACGACGTGTCGAATACAGTGATTTCCTCTGTTCCATTTACTGGAGGTGAAATATATTCAAACAATACAATTACCTATTTTGAGTCACCTTACGAAATCATTCACGATGTGGAAATCGGACGATTTATTACTCCGTATGGAATTCAGTTTGATTTAGGAACAAATGGATTCGAATGGATTTATGACGTAACAGATTACCAAATGTACTTGAAAGATGTGGTGGATCTCGCAGCACACAATACACAAGAGTTAATCGACTTACGCTTCGCCTTTATTGAAGGGATTCCTCCAAGAGATGTGCATTCACGTCAGCCAATCTGGAACGATTGGAGAAGCTATTCCTACGCGAACTTAGATAACGATGTAAACTTGGTTTCAACGCCAGTTACTTTATCGGATACATCGAGCATGTTCAAAATCAAAACGCGCTTTACAGGACACGGTCATAACGGAAATACGAACTGCTGTGAGTGGGATTCGAAAGATCACGCGATCCGAGTGGATGGTGTAGAGCGTTTCAACTGGGAGATTTGGGAAGAAACCGCTTGTGGAGATAATCCAAACATTAGTCAAGGTGGAACATGGCCCTATGCACGTGAAGGTTGGTGTCCTGGTGATTTGGTGAAAGAATACGATCATGATTTGACTCCTTGGGTGACTCCGGGAACGACTGTTACACTTGATTACGATATTGAAGATGTTCCATCAGGCGATCAGGCGCAAGGAGCAGGGAATTATGTCGCAGCATTGGATTTGATTTCGTATTCGGCGCCGAACTTCCAACGTGATGCAGCCATTATCGATATACTTAATCCGAATAAATGGGAGTACTATGGAAAATGGAACCCAGGTTGTCAACATCCAAGGGTAATCCTTCAAAATACTGGGGAGCAAGATTTGACATCATGTACGATTAGAATTTGGATCAGCTACGGAAACTTCATTGAATATGAATGGACAGGAAATTTGGCTTTCCTCGAGAAAGAGGTAGTGGAAATTCCAGTACCAGTTGCGGATATAGACTTCTGGAACGATTTCCACGGGTTGGGAACCTTTACAGCTCAAGTTTGGAACCTTCAAGGTACTCCGGGATTGGACGAATACCCTAACAACGATGTGAAAACAGCAAAATTCGAAGCTCCAGAAAGTATCAATGGACCGTTTTACGTTGAGTTCAAAACGAACAATAAGGCGTTTGAGAACACATGGCGATTGGAGGATGCAGATGGAAACATTATTCACCAAGGAATCGGTCTTGCGAACTCTACAACCTATCGAGATACCTTCGATCTAGCTCCAGGCTGCTACAGCATTGTCTTGGAAGATTCAGATAATGACGGTATCGGATTCTGGTATTCTGCGCAAGTTGAAGGAGAGACAACGGGTACATTCCGCTTGCGTTTAGTAGGAGGAACATGGATCGAATTCTTCCCTGCTGATTTCGGAAATTTTCACCAATACAATTTCTCGGTAGGTTTTACCGTTAATACAGAAGAACAGGAATTGGATCACGAGATTGTGATTTTCCCGAATCCGAACCGTGGAGCGTTTGACATCGAGTTGAGTGGATACGTCGGAAATGAAGCGGAACTTCAAATTTTTGATTTGATGGGACGTGAAATTCTTCGAGAAAAAATGAATGCACAATCTAATTTTGCAAGTTCTAAAGTTGAATTATTGGATGCTCCGGCTGGTCACTACGTGTGTAAGATCGTAACCGCCAACGGAGTTTATACGGAAGAATTTGTGATTCAATAAATACTGTTCGTTCGCTTAAGCGTTCTAATCAATTTCTAGTAAACACCTCGTTCGGATAGTTATCGGGGCGAGGTGTTTTTATTTTTGGGTACATAAATGTGGGCTTAGACTCCGCTCAGCCCGCCGTTGAATGCCCAAAGTTGAGGGCTGAGCGGAGTCGAAGCCCGATCTACACAACCTCACAAGCCCTCACCACGAATAACAGAAAACCGAGAGACTTTTTTTTGGCGTTCGAGCGGGCTATCCGCTGCAATCTTTTATCGTCCCTCAAAAAAGGATTTCCGCTTCTATCCCTAACGCTTTCGAACTACCCGTTCGGCGTTACGGTCTTCAGAAATGAATTTCTTCTTCTAACGTGTAACATTCGTTTGCAAAAGGACGAACCGCAGAGAACGCAAAGACTCAAAAGTTGTGTTCTGCTATATAAATACCACGCGCCACACACTGCCTTAGCACTACCACAAGTGTCACAAACCGCTGAGCTGCACAAAGCGTTGTGTCTTGACAACGTCAAGTTGTGTCCTTTGTGGTAAAAAAAACAAACACAACAACAAACACAACAACAACACACCTCCTTCCTCGATCAGATAAACATCGGATTAGTTCGAGTCTTAGTAGTCATAAGAAATCAACAACCAACCCCAAGCATTAATCTTTCAATCTTTCAATCCAATAATCTTTTCAATCGCTATCTTTGCACCACGTTTTCAAACACAAGACATGACTTACGACGTAGCAATTATTGGAGGTGGGATTGTTGGAGCAGCAACTTTGTACAAATTACAAACGCGCCATCCAGAATTAAAAATCGCGTTAATTGAAAAAGAAGAGCTGTTGGCAGATCACCAAACAGGTCACAATTCAGGAGTAATTCACTCGGGGTTGTATTACACGCCAGGATCGTTAAAAGCGAAGAATTGTATTCAAGGACGTCACGAATTAGTGGCATTCGCCAAAGAACACGGAATTGCTCATGATGTTTGCGGAAAAGTAGTTGTGGCAACGGAACCGGAGGAATTACCAAGAATGGAGAAAATCTTCCAAACTGGATTGCAAAACGAAATCGAAGGAATCAAAATGCTAACAGCAGAAGAGGTGAAAGAAATCGAGCCCCACTGCGAGAGCATAGGAGGGATTCAAGTCCCATGCACTGGAATCATTGACTTCCGCGGAGCAACGGAGAAAATGGCTGAATTAGCCTTGGAAATCCAAAAAGAAAGCAAGGTTTACCTCGGTTACGAAGTAAAGGACATCGAAAAGAAAAAAGATAGTTCAATTGTGATCACGCAAAAGAACAAGGTCGAAGCAAAGCATTTGATTTTCTGCGCAGGTCTAGAAGCTGATCGTCTAGCCAAAAAGGATGGAGTTGCCTTAAAAGAAAAAGTTGTCGGATTCCGTGGAGATTACTACGAATTGACAGAACAAGGAAAACATAAAATCAAACACTTGATTTATCCCGTTCCGAATCCGGACTTCCCATTCCTCGGAGTGCACTTTACACGCATGACAAACGGAGAAATTGAATGCGGACCGAACGCCGTTTTCACCTTCAAACGCGAAGGATATGGAAAAACGGATTTCTCATGGAGAGATACCTGGGATGCTTTGACGTATAAAGGAACATGGAAATTGTTCTTCAAGAACATGAAGTTTGGAATCAATGAATATCGTAGAGCTTTCTCTAAGAAGTTATTCTTGAAAACATTGCAGCGCATGGTTCCCGATTTAACAATGGATGACCTCAGACCAGGAAGATCTGGAGTTCGTGCTTTGTTATTACGTCAGGACGGAGATACACGCGACGATTTCAGAATTGAATATCACGATAATTCCATTCACGTGCTAAATGCTCCATCACCAGCAGCAACGGCTTCTCTGGCTATTGGAGGATATGTTACAGATATCGCCGAAGAACGATTCGGATTAAAGAAAACAGAGGAAGCGGCTGTGTAATTCTGGAGGCCTAGATCCATTTACGGTTGGGTAGTGTGTACCTTACATAAATGCCACCACTTAAGGGTAATGAAAGTGTCAATATGAAAAATGTCTTAATCATTTCATTTATTTTATCTGCTTTGTTAGCAAGTTGTGTTAGCTATGATGAGCTTATCAATCAAGGTAAAGAAGAATATGACAATGGAAATGCGGAGGAGGCGCAATTAAGCTTTGAAAAGGCCCTCAAGAAAGACAGTACAAGACCTGATGCTTATTACGGACTTGGGTTCCTTTTAGCAGAGAAATGCAGAGCGAAACAAACTGGATGCGAATACGGAGTGAATTATTTTACTCAAGTAATTAGAATAGACTCTAACTATAGACATGCCTTCTATAACAGAGCGAATTGTTTCATGGAACTTGGTCAGTACAAGGAAGCCCTGCATGATTTAAACACCCCTGCCAGTATAAATAAACAAGACGCTGACTATTTAGGAAATCGATCAATTTGCTATTTGAATGTTGGAGATACTCTGAATGCCCTGACTTCATATAAAGAAGCTGTTAAACTGAACTTTGGAAAAAGATCAGAATACATGGATTTGATTTTTCAAGAATACTCATCCAGAAATGAGGACAGACTGAAAAAATGAATAGCCCAAACGGTTAGTTAATTCACTAACCCCTCTACATCGATCTCATCGTACTCGGCAATTTCCAATAGTTTCGCCTCTTCAAGCATGTGCAATAAAAACT
>JBGCDF010000050.1:0-3181 GCA_045105095.1 Crocinitomicaceae bacterium
TTTACAAGATTATGTGGATATGACCATTACTTGGGGAGATAGTACGAACATCTGTGATGAAATTGGAGAATACGGATCGGTCTGGTGTAATGTCCAAAATGGAGTCGAGCCATATACCTATACATGGGCGCCAACCCCCTATGCTAATAACGATACGATTTCTTTCCCCGCAGGCGATCTTGTCCCAAATTTGACAGAAATGTCGGTGAACGTAGTTGACGGCTGTGGCCAGAATATTTCTTCTGGATTGATCCCAGTCTACAATCAATGTGCATTACAGGTTCCGAACATAATTACCATGAATGGGGATGATATCAATGATGAGTTTATCATCCGTAATATCGAAGATTATGACAGGGTTCACCTGCAGATCTTTAACCGTTGGGGTAACCTCGTCTTCGAATCGGATGATTACCAAAACGATTGGAAAGGTAAGGATGTATCAGGAAAAGAACTAGTAGTAGGCGTATACACGTATGTTTTGACACCTGAAAGTGATAAGTACGAATATGACGATCAGGAGAAGACGCGATACACTGCGCATGGCTTCGTTCACATTGTTAAGTAAATAACTCACTTCAACTAGGTAAATTCCTGCCCTCTGATTGGTTAATTTTGAGCAGACAAAGGAAAAATATGCTCAACATCTCACAATTATCTAAGGACGATATCTTTATCGTGCACCGACTGGCTAACTCTATTTGGCCCGATGTATTCAAAGATCTTTTGGAACCAGATCAGATAGAATACATGCTGGAATGGATGTATAACGTGAACACACTCACGGAGCAAGTTCAAACGGGGCATATGTACTACATGATTACTGATGATGGTGTTCCCAAAGGATTTGTTGGTGTAGAGCCAAATTTCCCAGATGTCGGAACACTTCGCATTCACAAACTCTATGTAGAATCAAACGTCCACGGTAAAGGGCTAGGCAAAGCACTGTTGCAAAAAGCCATTGAGATAGGAAAAGAGTTGGATGTTGCTACATTGAACCTTACTGTCAACCGTCACAATAAAGCTGTCGATTTCTATAAATCACAAGGATTTCAAACCGTCGAAGAAGTAGATATCAATATCGGCAGGGGATATTACATGAATGATTACATCATGGTACTTGAACTCTAAAAGAGATCAAGACCAAAATCTGTGGATTTAATATCTTAAGCATCGAGTATTCCGAAAATGAAAAATAGAACTTAGTGTGTTATGGGCGCCTATTTTAAGGAGTGAAGGAATCGAATTGAAACGGGCTAGTGTTTGAGGAAGCGTGAAGATGGATATCGGAACGATCACCGAAAACACCACGTTTCAAGAGCATTCCTGATCGTAGAAAAATAAGCGCAAAGGGCATTTTTGAACACTTTTTGTGCCCAACCAAAAAGTGTTGAATCTTGTTTCGAAGAGAGAATACCGTAAACAAATCGAATGTTGTATTCACAATGAAACATACATTTCTCCACAGGTTTTAACATTGCCTCCTTTAAAGTTCAATTTTAGCACAATCGAAATGCCCTTTTGGAC
Source organism: Crocinitomicaceae bacterium (assembly GCA_045105095.1). Classification (GTDB taxonomy): domain Bacteria; phylum Bacteroidota; class Bacteroidia; order Flavobacteriales_D; family Crocinitomicaceae; genus UBA4466. The sequence goes on from JBGCDF010000050.1 coordinate 1,528, forward strand.
AGGCCTTGTGACCGTGAATACCACAAGGACGACAATCCAATCCGTTTACTTGTTTGATTTCCGAATCGTCTGATAGTGGTCCGAACCCGAAATTAGGAACAGTGGAGCAGAAGAAAGCAGTGACATTGGCATTCATGCTTGAGGCCAAGTGCAATGGACCCGAGTCATTCACATAGGAGCGTTTCGCACCTTGAATCAATGCCGCGGACTGAAGTAAGCTTAATTTGCCAGCGAGATTAATCACTCCAGCATGTTTTACTTTTTCAATGATGGAGTCGCCCAATTCTTTGTCACCTGGAGCCCCTAGAACATATACGACGGCATTCGCATCAAATGTTTGAATAAGTTGGATCCATTTTTCAGCAGGTAGTTGCTTTGTGAACCACACAGAAGCCGGGGCAATACAGTAGTAATGACCATTCACATATTCCTGAATAGTAGCCTGATCTTTATCAGAAGGAAACAACTCAGGTCGAACACGTTTTTCGGCTCCAAATTCTGCAATTACGGATAAGTTCCGCTCAACTTCGTGTGTTCCATCACCAATCTGATGATCGAATTTCTTTGAATACAAAAAAGAAAACGGATTCTTTCGAAAGCCGTAGCGCTTTTTCCCTTTTGAGAATGCTGTGATTAATCCAGAGCTACCGAAACGATGTAGATTGATAACCAAATCATACTCGTTCTTTCGAAATTCTTTAATGAGTCCGAAAATCGCTTTCCATTTCCCATTCGATTTATTCAAAACATGTAGTTCGTGTAAATGCGGATTGTTCAATAACAAGGATTCATTTCCCTTCTTTACGAGCATATCCAATTGAGCATTTGGGAACAGACGCTTCAGTTCAGAAAGAACTGGTGTCGCCAAAATGACATCACCCAAAAAAGCTGTTTGAATAACAAGAATTCGTTTCACGAGATAAAAGTAAGGTTTTTAATACTGAATTTAATTATCTGCTATTTTACCGATATTTAAAATTATCTGCTATTTTGCAGATATTATTGTTTATCTGCTATTTTACCGATATTTTAGTGAAAATTTAGAAAGATGATAGCTGTATTAACTGGTGATATCGTAAATTCAAGGGACATTGATCCCAAACTTTGGCTGAAAGAACTAAAGAATGAATTGAGTGAGCATGGCTTACAATGGAAAGATTGGGAGGTGTATAGAGGTGACAGCTTTCAATTAAAGGTTCCACAGGAAAAGGCTTTGGAGGTAGCTGTTTTTATAAAAGCGAGAATCAAGAAATTTAAAGAACTTGATGTCAGAATCGCAATCGGGTTAGGAGATATTGATTACGTTGCAGAAAGAGTCACAGAATCCAATGGAAGTGCTTTCTCCAATTCAGGAGAATGTTTCGACTCATTAAAGAAGTCCAATTTGGAAATTCGTTCATCATGGCAACATTTTGATCGAACGATTAATCTGATGTTGCATTTGGCAGCACTCACCATGGATAGTTGGTCTCCAGTTTCTTCTCAAATACTACTAACAGGACTAAAGTTTCCCGAGTTGAATCAAATAGAATTGGCAGAGAAACTTCAAAAAAAGAGCCAAGGGACGATTAGTGAAGGACTCAAGCGAGGAGGATACGAGGAGATCCACAAATTACTGTTATATTATAAAGACGAAATTTCGAAAAAATGCTTG
>JBGCDF010000051.1:0-22433 GCA_045105095.1 Crocinitomicaceae bacterium
TCCGTTTTCCATCCCTGCGCGAATGTTGAAGTTGTACCGAAAAGTGCAAAGCACAGCCCAGCCAACAATTTAGATTGTTTCATTTGATAAAGTGTTTAAAGATAAGTTTGAGCCAGCGCTGACCCGGTATGTATTGTAATGAATAGCTATGCTTCAAATGTACTCGTTAGCAGTTATCGTATTCTTAGGAGTTCCTAAAACGCCCTTTTCACTTCTTTAAATTCAAATCTATCCTTCTGTTAAATAGTTAGATATGTATAATTAACCAGGAAATTGATGTTTTGTGAGATATCAGTTGATAAGGTATGTCGTAGATCGATAACTTGAGTTGGTTGTTGGTTATTTCTTGATCAATCGTTGGTGAGTAATACCTTACGAGGTTTTGATGTTAATGAAATACATCCCGTTTATCAACTCACTGACATCAAGCTAATTTTCTTCTCTTCGAAACGATTCTACGACATTTCCATTCAGGGTGCAAATACGCACATCAAGCAACTGATCAGGAACAACGTGCATCGTTACAAAATTGCTTGCTGGATTGGGGAAAAGTTGAATCATTTTCTTTGACATGTGCTCTTCCATTACGTCCTGAAACACTTGTTTGAATTCGTGAACTAAAACCAACAGCTCATCCATTTCCTTAGAAGATGAGATCAGGTTCATTCAATTATTCATCAACTCTGATACAACTTGTCGTAGCGCTTACTCAAGAGCTTTACATACTCTGCTTTCATCCCTTCAGATAAAAAAGACTTAGCGATCCATTCAATTGCCTTTGGTTTGTTCTGAAGAAATCGATTAAACACTCCTTTTAACTGATTGCCAGTTAACCCCATCCCTTCACCAAATCGTTCAAAATATGCACGCGAAAAGTTTCTTTTCTTCCCACCAAGTAACAGAGCAAATTCATCTTTATCCTCTGGATTCAAAATGTGAACATTTAGCAAATCATATGCGGGAGCCAATGACCAGCCTGAGGGAGTCCTAATCATCGAAAAATTCTTTAAGTGCATGTCGTTGTTTCCTGTCAAAAAGCTAAAGATGGCTAACTCGAAGAAAAATAATTTATCTAATAAGGTGTTCGCCGAATGTTCATTGAGAGCTTTCCCAACCCTCTCCATTGTACCTATGTATTTATCAAATGCTTCCGTGATTTGAAACATATCAATCATGTGTATTTTTTCACCGCTTACCGTTCGGTCAATGCGCTTTGTTATGTACGCAAACTCTCCAGACTTCAAGCGGATCAAACTTGATGCTACTACATTGATTCCAAATGCTTCTGCAATGCGCATTGTCACATGTTCATTCTCGGGCATTTCCACAAAATTAGCAGAAGGAGGCTTAAAGATATAATTGCCACCTAATGCACCTACGACAGTTAATCTATCTTTGGTTTGATCAAGCGATTCTTTTATGAGTTGCATAGAGAGTTTTGCTTGTACTCCAGGAACAGCTATACTCTGCTCAACTACATTTTTCGCGAGCTCAGACATTTCATCCAGTGTATACGAGACAGTAGGAGCTTCCTCCTTTCCAAAAAAAGTCTTACTACACTTTTTGTGGAAATCTCCATCTCCATCTCCATCTAAAGGCAAATAGCAATAAAGGCAATTACGTTTCATCCATCTCATTTATTGGTATAACACTGACTGCTCCAATACAGTTGCGACAGCACGCTAGTAACAATCCCATTCGATCATTTCGGTTAATCTTCCAGCTTTTGGAGGCTATATTCAACAACCATCCTTCTGGAATCAATCCCTCAAAAAATGGAAACAAACGTTTATCACGGAAGGGCATTTTGGAAACTGGCATCGAAAAAGTGATAAAATCATTCGGATAATTTTGAACGTATTGGTCATCATATTTAAACACGTACTCTCCCTCATCTGTTTCAGTCAAAATACCTGCAAGGTGATCCTGATAGTAGATTTCCGCCTTTCTCATAACCAATTATCATTATCTCGTAGCTCTTTGCTACTCGCAGCTACCAGCTCATGTCCGAACATTTGTAGAACAAGATTCACCTTATCCATGTTCAGATTCGTTTTTCCTTGCTCTATTTTTCTGATCACAGTTAGCGCGACTCCAGCTCTTTCTGCGAACTCTTTCTGAGTAAGGTTTACCTCTTTCCTACGTTCTTTCACGAATTCCGCGATCCTTTTCATTATATGCTTTTAGATATAAAACATAGTAAATGTATACAATTTATATGTAATTGCATATATTTTACTTAAAACACTCTAAATTATACGTTTTTACATATAAAACAGAAGCATCCATGGGTCAGACAGACGCACTAACGAAATAAAAAAGGCTCCATCATTTACGATGGAACCCAAAAAAGTGAGTGCATGTTCGACCAAAAGAAACATAAAATTAAAACAGAACCCTTACATTTCTTAGTTATTGGAGTGTACTGACCTAGAAACTTACCTCCTCAATCTTTTTCACAAACGTACCTGATGCCCCGCTATTTCCTCATGAACCATGTTTACCATTGGAGCCGTAAGGACAAGAATAACATGAACCGTACGTTCCGCCAACTCCACGTCCACCGCCGTCTAGTATGCTTTAACAACGATATCTTTGGCTGATGGATCGATGTACACTTTCACATCTCCTCCTTAGGTTTGTTTCAACGAAAATAAGTGTGATTCAATTCCATTTTTTTTCGGAATTCCTGAAATGATTGTTTGAGTGCGTGAAATATCTTCAAGGAAATAACAGAGTGAACAAAACCTCAATTGTTAGCGAAGAGCGCATCAAATTCTTTCACTCGATTAATCGAAAGTTTCGCTTCGATTCCCTGACTCATCTGGATAATTCCTTTGTTCCGATTAAAATTCTGGACGTGCTCGGTATTGATGATCCATGATTTTTGTGTGCGGAAAAAGGTGAGCTCTGGATCAATTACACGCTCAAAATACTTCAAGTTTTTGCTCACCGTTACCTTTTTCGCATCGAGTAGGTAGATCGTCGAATAGTTGCCTTGGCCTTGAATGCAAATGATGTCGTCCAGTTTCAATACGCGGTTCATTCCGATTTCTGGAATGACAATTTTTTCCGATTTTCGATTCACTAAAGAATCGCGCAGTAACTCAAATTCAATGATGGTCCTTTTCTGCTGAACAGTTTCAGTAATCTTTTTGAGTGTCTCGTTGAGGCGGGCTCGATTGACCGGCTTCACCAAATAGTCGATCGCACTCAATTCGAATGCTTTGAGCGCGTATTGATCGAAGGCTGTAACGAACACAATTTCAAAATTGATTTCGTCGAAAAAATCAACAATTTCGTACCCAGCGAATTTGGGCATCTGTATATCCAGAAAGACGACATCGGGGCGATGTTCCTTTATTTCTGCCACTCCCTGCTCCAGATTTCCGCAAAAAGCAACGATCTCAATTGGATGCGGTGAAAAGTCAATTAATGTACTGAGCACCTTTCGTGCATCTGCTTCATCATCAATAATAATTGCCTTAATCGTCTTCATTTTTGAGTAAAGTTAGCATGTTTCTTTTTCTAATTCCCTTCGATTCTGTTGGTGCATAGCCTATTCTAAAAAACTTAATAATTGAAACTATGCGGAAAATAAATCATCACTCTTGTTCCAGATGCACTTCCGTCAGCATTGACCAAATCTTCAAATACAAAATCGAAATCGTCCCCACCTTGTTGACCGAGTAAACTCAATCGTTTTTTTATCGCCCCAAGCGAGAAGGAATCTCTTCCACTTTGACGAACTTTTATCTTTCTTGACATTTCACGACCAATTCCATTGTCTTCAATGATGCAGACTGCTCGTTCTCCGTCCATCTTGAACTCGACAACGAGTCTTTTTTCACCTTCCTTGTGCAGCAAACCATGATGAATTGCATTTTCGATAAAAGGTTGGATCAACAAAGTAGGGATACTGATTTCCTCGTCAATTGATTTCTTAATTAAAAAGCTGAATTCATCTTTCATTCTTAAGCTCTCTAAATCCAAGTAGATGTTGAGAAATTCAATTTCCTTGTTCAAATCGATGGCATTCAACTCGGAATAATTGAGTGTTTTTCGGAATAAGGAACTGAACTTTTCAATGTAGTCATAGGACTTCTCGACATTTTGATCGAGCACTAAGGCCTGAATTGAATTAATGGAATTAAACACCAAGTGCGGATTCATTTGCGAACGGATTGCCTTTAAATTTGATACGGCTAATTCGTTCTTTTTACTCTCTTCCAGTTGGTCGTAGGCATGGTCTAATTCCTTTTTTTGTCTTCGGATGATTCTGAGCTGGCGAATGATGTAGAAGAGAGAACCAATCATAATTACAGCTGCAATGGCAAGACCGTAACTAGTATATCGGCTCCACTTTTCTTTTTCGTTGGCTGCTTTTTCATTCGATTGGGCAAGCAGTTTCTCTTGCTTTAATTCTTTGGTTTTGTATTTCGCCTTGAGCTCTTCGATCGCTTCGGTTTGCGCTTCGTTGCGCAGTTCTTCAGCAACAGCTGCAGACTTTCTGAAACAAACTATGGCTTGATTGAGCTGATCCATTTTTTGGTGAGCCTCACCGAGAACATTATAAATAACTTCTAAATGGGTTTTGAAATTTTGATCTTCATATAGGTCTATCGCATTCTCCAAATTCTCGATGGCTTTGGCATAATCTTTCAAATAGTAATAGCATTCACCAATCGTTTTATAGGAAGCTGCAATGTTCGTTGTCTGCTGGGTGGCTTTCGTAAACTCCAAGGATTCCTTCAAAAGAGGAAGCGCCTTATCGTATTGCTTCAACAACATGTAGTTTTGTCCCAACGCGCCTTTTGCCACATCAACTCCCGTTTGAAATCCACATTCCTCAGAAATTTCCATTGCTTGATAGATGTAAAACTCCGCACTCTCATAGTCTTGCATCCCACCATAGGCCTTAGCTGTGTAAAAATACAAGCCTGCTTTTTCATGTGAGGCTGGCATTTCTTTTGACAACTCAATCGATTTCAAATTGAGCGCCAAAGCACTTTCAAAATCCAACAAACCGATGTAAACATTTGAAATATTAGCATACGTCCTGAGTAATTGAGTTTTGTCACCCAATTCTTTGAAAAGAGGAATTGCTTTCATACTATACTCCAAGGACTTTTGCGGTTCGGACGCAAAGTTATAGTACCAGCCAAACAAAAAATAGGACCGAGCCTTACCTTCCTTATAGTTACGTTCTCCTGAAATTTTTAATGCTTCTGCTAGGTATGGTTCATGGTTTTTATCCAGATCGAGGCTTTTACTCACCAACCAATCACAAATTAAATCTACCCGTTTTTCATCTTTTGCTTGATGTTCCTCTATCAACACTTTTATGCTGTCCGAATTAGGGATCTGACCGTGAGCAGGACAAATGCAACAAGCGAATACAACTAAGCAAATGAGCGTTTTTTTGATGATTCGTGTCATGTTCATTTATTCAATCTCTTCTTAGTTAAAATTGACCAATTGAAATCTCGTATATCGACACTGATCATCATGAAAACATTCATTAAACAACATCGGTCAAATACAATTGCGCGAAAATACAGCTTCGGCTGAAATGTATCGAATTTTAGAAAGTCTATGTCCGTGAATTCCTGAAAACCTATCCTCACTGTACGCAATCAGCAAAACTACACTTGAAATCTGGTCAAAGCTTCATTTTCGAGATCGTTTAGTAAGCATCCTTCCCCTTCCACGTCTCAACAATTCACACCAAGGAACATGAACAAACTTATCGCGTTAAGCGCAATCCTCATTCTAACTGCAAGTTGCGACAAAGACGAAATCGAAACTCCTGCAGAAATCGTTTGTATCGAAGACTGCACTGTCGGAAATAAAGAATATTACTCAGATTACTTCGTATTTGTCTCTGATGATGGAGGCAGCGAATTGGTTGTCCCAGTTGATTTCAATTGGAGTCCAACACTAACGGGATACGAGAAAGAATTCAAAAGTTGGTATGGAACGGATAACGAATGGCCAATTTCCTATCAAAAAGTGGATATCGAATCGTGCGCGTGTGACATCCCACAAGAAATTTGGCAACACGATAATGACCAAAACCTCCAAATGAATGAAGCCACTCGAGAAGTTACTTCATGTGTAGATAACTACCCTCCTGTGAAAATTTCCCTTCCGGAAGAAATCGATTGGATTCAAATGCCTAGTGCGCAAGGAGAAAAAGAAATTTATGGCTTCAGAACTAGTGCTGAAGTGCAAGGCGCAACGCGAGATGGCTGGATCATTTACGAACGTATTCGGGTAGATGCATCTTCAGGATTTGGTGGTGATTTCACTGCTTTTTACTGGGTTCCTATCGTAATCAACGGAGACTTTTACTATTTCCAACAACATGGAAGCGACAAAAGCGCCTCACGTTGGATCAATGGTAGTTCGGTTGCGGATACGAATTCGAATTTCACTATTTCCATTCTTTCTACGACTCAAGACGCGACTAGCGGAAGAAACAATATTCCACAAGAATTGCACATCACCTCAAGCGATTGGGGAGTAGACATCATCCTAGAAAGTACGGGGGCACAAGTTGGTTACGGCCAGAGCTTCCCGAACGGCCTGGCGTATTACCGTCAAAGCATGCTAAAATCAACCGCGGCTTCTAGCACAGCAGGACACGGTATGTTCGAGTTGATTTTGGAGGATGACTAATGATCATCGCCATTGATAAATACTCCTTGTTCATCCGTTTAGCTGAAACTGAATACTGTAATGCAGTCCTGACTCCTTAATTGGATGCTCTACTACCCCATCCAGTTGTTCTGTTAACAAAAGAACAAGTTCGTATCCGAGGGATACAGACTTCTTTAAAGACTCCAGATCCTGAACACCAGAACCATTATCCCCCATTTCAAAACACACTTGATTATCTTTTAATCTTACATGCAAGTAGATTTCGCATCGCCCATTCTGACCTCCGCCATGCTTGATTGAGTTCGTAAAGATCTCGTTTACAATCAACCCAATTGAAATTGCCATTGAGGGCTCTACATGCAGATGATCGACTTCTAGCACTACTTCCCGATCACCCTTACCAGGAAAGGTTTTATTCAATTGTTTGATAAAACTTTCTAAGTAGGGATTTAAGTTAATAATGGAGAAATCATTTGCCTTGTAGAGCATCTCGTGAACGCTGGCCATCGCCAAAATTCTGTTTCGACTATCTTGAAACGCCGATCTGGTAGAATCAGAACCCGATAATTCCATCTGAAGCCCCAAAAGGCTATGAATAATTTGTAAGTTGTTCTTCACCCGATGATGCACTTCTTTCAGTAAAGTCTCGATGTTCTTCTGCTGCTTGTTGATTTGATCATTCTTGTTCTGAAGCAGAGCAATACTATTCTTTTCATCCGTGATATCAGAAATGATCCCTAACACGTAGTCGTTTCCATCTTGATCTTCAATTCGAACCTTGGCAGTAAGCAATTTACGCTCCTCATTTTCCCGTGTTAAGTATTCTTCATTCCAATTGATGGTGTCATTCACGAGTACCTCAGAATCCTTTTCCCAAAAAATCTCTGCCTGTTCTTTCGAAAGAAAATCAAAGTCCGATTTACCATACAGTTTCTCCTTCGGTAGTTTCATTAATTGACAAAATGCCTCATTGACATCTATCCATGTATGTCCTGAATTTTTGATAAACATCGGATAGGGAATGGAGTCCATGATTGTTTGGCGCCATGAAATGGAATCCTGAAGCTTCTTCTCCAGTGCAGAGACCTGACTTCGTAATTCTCTATTTTCTTTCTCTACAATTTCCAGTGATCGGGAGTGATTCTGTGATTTGTTCATAGGCACATATCTGTAACCAAAATAACAATAAGTTTACAAACGGAGTCTGATATGGTCGGAGTTATATTTGATATATAACATTGTTCAAGTGATTTCTACCCTATCATGTATCAGATAATTAACACCTTCTCCATACTCTATTGGAAACGACTCTCATAGAATTCAAGACAGATCAAAACTGTAATTTACTCCCGAATACTTCACAGCAATGCTTTTTCCGCTCGACATTCATTAACAACCGCTCAGCAAGCAAGCATTCTGTATTTCGCAGAAAAGAAGTAATTTAAGGGAATCAAAACAAACTTCATGAAAACATCTACTCTTCTCGCACTCTTCGTTGCGATTTCAACCTTCTCATTTGGACAGCACTCTAGCTGCGACGGCACGCGTTATCTCAATCCGGGCTATAGTGTCACTCAAACCGATGGGATTCTTTTCGGAAACAATACCACGATTAATGGTGTTAACCAGAACTTATACCTCGATTTCTTTGAACCAACTGGAGATGCTGCGGCATCCAGACCATTAATTATTTTGGCCTTTGGAGGAAGCTTTATCGGAGGGCAACGTGAGGACATGCATGAGTTTTGTAATTACTACGCTGAGCGAGGGTTTGCTTGTGCAACAATTGATTACCGTTTGTACGATGGAGCAATTATCCCACTTCCAGATTCAGTAACCATGACGGAAGAAGTGGTGATGGCCATAGGAGATATGAAAGCTGCCGTTCGATTCTTCAAAGAAGATGCGGCGACAACGAATACATATAAAGTGGATCCAAACTTCATCATTGTTGGAGGGATTTCGGCAGGTGGAATTGTTGCGGCTCACGTGGGATCACTAGACCCAACTGACGTTATCGAACCGTATGTTCTGCCATTGATTAATGCAAATGGAGGTTTCCAGGGGAACAGTTCTACCAATACACAATACGACGAAGAAGTAATCGGTGTACTCAACTACTCAGGAGCACTTCGATCAACAGATTACATCGATGCAACAGACGCTCCGTTTTTCTCTGTTCATGACGACAATGATGGCACGGTTCCTTACGCAGCTGGATCGGCTTCTATTTTTACTGTTCCGATTATTGCCTTGGAAGGTTCATTCCTAATTCACCAGAAAGCACAATCGGTGGGTGTAACTTCAGAGCTTATCACATATGCAAATAGCAATGGACACGTGAGCTACTTTAACTCAAACCCAGTTGCAACTGATAGTATTCTTCAACGATCATTGGATTTTATGTATCCACTCATTTGTGGTTCAGCGGCGAATGTAGAAACGATTACGAAAGTAAATTTCGACATGTATCCAAACCCAGCGCATTCTACTGTAACAGTTCAATTCGAGAATGCGAATGGTTCTACTATTTCATTAATGGATTTGTCTGGAAGAAACGTGATTTCGGCAGAAGCACAATCTGAAGCAACTGTATTGTCAATTGACGGTTTTGCACCTGGTGTTTATATTGTTGAAGTAATCAATGAGAGCATTGGATTAAGAGAACGAAAACAATTGGTAATTGAGTAATCAACTATTGATACGAATATCTGAAGAGGCTTTCATTTGAAGCCTCTTTTTTTGTTTCAATAAAACTCATACCTGAACAAGGTCTCAACGGGCCGCGCAACAATCACTTCTGATCGTTCGAGTAGATTCCCATATTGATCGTAGGTGAAATTCACTTCAAGGTTTCCACTCGATTGCCTATCGAGCTTCCTAAGCTGGGTTAAATGATTGTTTTCATCGTACTTAAGTCGATGCAAGCTTGTTTTTCCAAGTCGATCGTTCGTGGTTCGGAACACACAACCGTCTTTGTATTCATAGGTAATTGTTGTTGTGTCTTTTCTACTGTATTGATTCCAATTATTGTAGAACTTGACAGCTTTCACTTTGCGCTCCCCTTCCCAAAAATACTCTTCCGTCATATTTTCTGACAACGAATAACTTCGCGTTTGAAAGCACTTGTACACCCGCTGGATACTGTCTAACTCATTGTATTCATAACGATTGATTAGCGCATGCGAAATACGAACACCGTTCTCCATGATCATTCGGTTGATTACCGCACCTGATTTATTAATATCCAAAATGGAATCTACTTCCCCACTTTTGCCTTGGTATATATGTCGAACAAGATTAGGTGCCCCATGCATGGAAACAAAATAGTGCTTCCCTCCTTCGTATCGTCGCGTTCGAATCGTATCGCAACTGGCATTCTTTCTTTTTTCACTTCTTCTTCCGACCAAATGTGTAATTACCTCATCCGTATATGTTGGACACAGACATTTCTCTGCTTCCCACCCCTTATGCCGTGCGTATTTTTCGAGTACTTTCCCAGTCTTGCTGACAGTATACGCGTATTGGGTAGGTTGAATATCTTTCATCCAACGATCTAATGCTTGTTTTTTTCCTTTTACCCGCCCTTTCAATTCTTCAAGTACATTTCCGTAGGCATCGATTCTTTTGTATTCCGCATGACTCGCCCGATTCTCCCAATAAGGAGTTTGATAGATGACCAGTGCCGTATCCCCGAGATACACAGTTTCCAATAAAGCATTCAAGGTATTCGCACGAACGTAGATTGTTTTTGTAGTCTCCTTTCCATCTAGATATGTATAAACTTCCCTTCGTTGTTGATAATCCTTACGTTCATTACTCACGACGCTGACCAATCCATGTTCATTGTATTTAAACCAATTCTCCACTGTATCCTTGCGATCGTGTTGAATAATCTTTTGCTTCGACAACTGCCCAAGATCATTATAGAACGAATGCCAACTTGACTGCTTCCCATAATGAACCACTTTTTCCTTTCCATCCGGAAAATACTCATACTTCGTGCGCATGGAAAGCTCTCCTTTGCTATAGAAATTCTTCCGTAGCAATATCGAATCTTTCTTGTAATGGTATTCGCTATGCATGACTGTGTCTTCATTTCTTCTTTGATGAACCCTGCTGAGGATGAGGTTGTGTTCGTTATAGGTTTTAATATCCTTATTGACAATCGATGAGTCCTTTGACCATTCTTCTCGACGAACTTCGTTCCCATTCGGGTCAAAAAAGTATTTATATAAACTCACTCGATCTGGATTCTTGGTGGCATAATACCGTACAATGTAATCACCGTTTGGAAGGTAGTTATAGTCAGATACACCGTGTAAACCTTCCCTATTGAAGCGTTCATCTCGAATAGTGCGGCTCTGACCATCCAATGTAATGTTGTTCCAATAGTATCGCTCGTTTTCAAAATAACTGGTTGAGAACATTTTCGCCCCTTCTTCAGAAAATTCTTCCATCTGACTGGAATCAGGTTCAATTCCTTGCTCAACATGGTAGCTAGTATTGCGCATTTGTACCATGCGTTTTATTCCAAACTTCTTAATGAATTCGGGAGAACGATCATAGATATCGTTTTGCCCAAACGCAACACCGTGCAGTACAATAAGGAATATTTTAACTAGGCTTTTGATACTTAAAGATACTGATTGTGGCTGTAAGATGCGTTCGAGCACCAATTTCCACAGAAAACTCAATTAAATCTGATATTTCGAGATGAATTGAATGGCTTCAGCTCGGTTTCTTGCGTCAATCTTGACATACGCCTTTCGCAAATGCGTGCGCACAGTAGCGATCGAAATAAATAATTTGTCTGCAATTTCCTGATCCTTCAACCCTTCCTTAACCTCGACAAGAACTTCTTTTTCTCGATCTGTCAATGGTGCCAACTCGAGAGGGTATGGTACTTTCTGTGCACCCGACTGAACACTTAACCGTTCGATTTCCTCTTCTTTGCTGTCCAGTGAATCCGTAAGGCTCGAAATTTCATCTCGATTTTTTGCATTTCGCTCATTGAGTTCTTGCGCCAATTGTTTCTTTCGTTTGTAGCGAATGAATAAAGCAATAACGATGAAAACAGTCACCAAAATAATTAGAATGGCATATGCAAAACCTGTGGCGAATAAGCTCCGTTCACCTTCAACATTATCCAATTCTTTATGAGCATTTAGTAGCTCTGAATCTAACTCTTTATTTCGATGCTTCGCCTCAAGTTCCATCATCTTCTTCTCCTTCTCAACCTTATCAAGAGAATCCCTTAATGCGATTTGCAAATCCTTGTAGAATATGGATGAATCAGCATTGTTCAACTTGAGGTGAACCGAGGCCAACCCCTTGTAAATTGTTTCAAGGTTAACCGTCTCTTCATTTGAGATAGCGAATTCCTTCGCTAAGCTGTAGTGTTTTAATGCATCATCATATTGATCGAGGTATTCGAAGCAAGAGCCGATATTATTTAAAACAGAGCCTTTGTGCGTTTCTAGTCCCGTATCTTCCATTAAAGACAATACTTTCAAATAAAGCATCAAGGCTTCGCTCTCATTGCCCATATCTGAATAACAGCCCGCAAGGTTATTTTGATTAACAATAACCCTTGAGTAATTCTTCGTTTCCTTGTAATAAGCAATGTTTTCATGGAAGATTTTCATTGCTTTTTCGTACTTCTTTTCAGCTAAATAAACATCAGCTAAGTTGGCTCTGCAATCATATTTAGCCTCGATAAAACCTGCGTTAGACGCTACCAAGTGGAGTCCTCGATTCAAATAACGCTTAGCACTTTCAAGATCTTCGAGTTGCTTATACAATGCACCAATGTTATTGTACACCAAACTTTCATTTAATGTATCACCTAACTCCTTAAAAATTGAACTTGCTTTTAGATAATTCTTGATCGCTAGATCGGGGTTTGAATTATACTTGTTCATCAAGGCTAAATTGTTCAGCGAATTCGCTTTGAGTTTTTCATCCGAGAAATAAGAAATTGATTTATCGAAATAGGTAACTGCTGAATCTAGCTCCCCTCGGTAATAGAAGACAATCCCTACTTTGTTATAGGACACTCCTATTTCTTGATTCTTGCTACCAACCGCTAACGCATTCTGAAGGGCTTTTCTATGACAATACTCAGCTGAATCAAGGTTTGATTCCCGTTGATAAATTAAGCCAAGGTGATTGTAAACCACAGCACGTTTGCTTTTTTTCTTCTCTGTTCTGACTAATTTGTACAGATAAGATTTTTCATTCTTTTCTGTTTCCAAACGGGCTTTGAGCTCGTCTCGATATGTTGTCTGAGCGTTTGCATTGATTGCAAAACAAATTAGAAAGAGCTGGATAATTAGGCGCATAGAGTTTTCGTATCGTAGATACGCTCAAAGTTAACAGTTCTGTAAAAATCAAAATGAAAACTTATTCAATTGCAGTTTCAATAATGAAAACACCTGTTCAAAGTTCTATTCAAACATGACCAATATCATTCTTTTAGCGCCAGTTTAACCTGACCTTTCTAGTGTCAAATAAAGGCAACTAAAAGAACAGAATAGCAAACGAAATAAACAATGGAAAGATGAAAAAGAGAGAACCAGTATCAAAAATCATGACCTCAGATGTCATTACCTTGAACCACACAGACAACCTGAATACCGCAGAACAGTTATTCAAAGAGAACAACATTCGGCACATTCCAGTAGTCAGTGGAGCGTCGATTATCGGAATGCTCAGGTTAACGGATTTGCTTCGAATCAGTTTTGCAGGTGCGGCGAATGGCAATGAAGTGGATACAACAGTTTACAACATGTTCACCATTGAACAGGTGATGGCGAAAAACATCGTCAGCGTCAATTCAGACACCACTGTTAAAGAAGCCGCAGAGATTTTATCGACGAAAGAATTCCATGCGCTTCCTGTTGTAAATGATGGAGAATTAGCCGGAATCGTAACGACTACCGATATGATCAACTATCTGTTAGGTCAATACTAAGAATAGCTTTAGTTTAGTTTTGAGAGAATGTCCTTCCTACTCTGTTAACCCTTGGAGGGAAGGGTATTTTTTTGAATACTGAAAAAGCGAACCAACTTTCGAAGTCAATTCGCTCTTGCCATCATACGGTTCTTACTTTTTCCCCTTAATTCCTGAACTGGTTTTCGGAGGATTGTTTCCTCTGCCTTTACCCGAAGATTTTCCGTGATTCGTACTTGGACCGTTAGAAGGTCTTGGTTTTGTTTTTCCCATCTTGCTTGGTTTTAAGTGATTATCACTTCAATTTCGGAATCTTTTTTCGACCAAAACTCTTATTTGATTATTCGTAATTGATTTATTATTATCTGATATTCATTGGCTAGTATTCGAGTTAGCTACATGAAAATGTATATTCCTCAATGAAATTGTAGTTAGAAGGCGTCGCCAAATCATACTT
Organism: Crocinitomicaceae bacterium; assembly: GCA_045105095.1. Classification (GTDB taxonomy): domain Bacteria; phylum Bacteroidota; class Bacteroidia; order Flavobacteriales_D; family Crocinitomicaceae; genus UBA4466. The sequence goes on from JBGCDF010000051.1 coordinate 14,076, forward strand.
TCATTTATCTTTAAAACACAAAACCGCAAAACCATGAGTGAGCTCGCAGAACTAGACACAATTGAACAACGAATTCTAGGTGTATTACTGGAAAAGGAAAAGACTGTTCCGGATACCTATCCCATGACAGTCAATGGGATTCTGACTGCCTGTAATCAGAAATCATCACGAAATCCTGTGATGTCACTGGATCAGGAAATGGTTCAAGTAGGAATTGATGGATTACGCAGCAAAGGACTAATGAATACTGTTGCTGGTGGTGGAAGTCGTACCGTGAAATACAAGCATAACGCTCCAGGAAATCTCGACGTCGATACCAACGAGGAAGCCGTTCTTTGTCTATTACTGCTTCGCGGACCGCTCACTTCAGGAGAAGTAAATAGCAATAGCGGCAGATTATATGATTTCGAAAACCTCGAAAGTGTTCAGACGTGCATGAACGAAATGGCAAGTCGGGAAGTTCCACTGATTCAGCTCCTTCCGAAGATGTCAGGGCAGAAAGAAGCTCGTTATGCGCATTGCTTGGGAGGTGAAATCGACATCGAAGCATTGGAAGAAGAGGAAAACGCTGCAGTCGCTCCAGTTTCCAACTACGAAAAACGTTTGTCGGATTTGGAACAAGAAGTCGCAGAGTTGAAAGCCAAGATGGAGAAGTTGAACGATTTGTTGGATTAAGTTCAGCCGGTATACGACAGGGGTATTGCATTTCGGCACGATGAAACTGACGTCTACATCTCTTGTTGCTTCGCAACGGCTTGCTCAATGCACGGATAAATACCGCAGATATTTGGCATGATCTTTATTGTAAAAGTGTTGAAATACAACACCAACAAATTTTATGGATCACCCTTTTTTCGATGCCTATGAACTACTCGACATTTCTCCAAATGCCACAGATTTAGAAATCAAGAAGGCTTATAAGAAAAAGTCTTTAGAATACCATCCTGATAAGCACAGCAACTCCAAGCCATCTAACACGATGTTTCGCATCATAACGCGTTGCAAAGAAATCCTTCTTGATCCGAAGCTTCGCTTAGAACACGATTACGCGCTAGGATTTAAAATCCAACCAGAGGCTGAACCAGAAACGATTTATATCGACAGAGTAGAAACAGAAACCAACTGGGGTGCCGTTGTCGGAGCCGGGGTTGCTGGAGTTTTGCTTGGCCTTGCACTTACACGAACTCGAAAGAAATAATCTCGGAAAGGTTCAGTTCAACAGATCAGGAGTATAATTCTTTAACCACAGGATTGCTTTTTCCTTGTCTGTGAAGAATTTCGTTGGAACACTCGGTTTGAAGAATCCTGTGTATAGGTTCGCTCCTAATTTCTCCATTTGGTCTTTAACTAAAATTCCTGTTGCAGATAAACACTCCATTGCTGGACCTGTTGACAAATATCGATTTGCAGCGCGCTCCATCTTATTGATACTTCCCAATTCAACATACAGAGGACGCGTTACTCCATTCGTTACAACTAATCGATCAGCTGTAATAACTCTTGCAACTTCCAGATTCAAACTTGGGAAAGTATCCTTAAAAATTTCATGAAGGATGCCAAATTCGTCAATCCAATATTCGCAAAACTCGTTTTCGTAGTATGTATTCTTTTGCATTGAGAGTTAAGTTTCGAGCTTCGTTTATAACCCACATTCTGCACTAATAGTTAACAACAGAATGAATATGTTATTCACAACTCTCTCAAATTTAGAAAGTATATTCTTATTATTGATCAGATTTACAAACTATTCTTGCGCCCCTCTTTCACTCAGATTCAAGCATAGTGGCGGTTGAGTAGCTTTGTCAAGAATACTTCATTTTGTTTTATTGTTCTGTTTATCAATGAGAAAAGAAGTTATCAATACAATTTTTGATTCAATATCCAGGGGTGCTGAAATCGGTATTGGTCGCTTGTATACAGAAGATGAGTTCTATGATAAGACAACAATTACGTTCGGGAACAGGCCACATGTCAATTTTGGGTCATATAGTTATCTCGGATTAGAGCATGATCAACGATTAAAAGACGCAGCAATTGATGCAATTAAGCGTTATGGAATACAATACCCGTCTTCTCGAACATACGTTTCTTCAACATTGTATAAAGAGCTGGAAGACCTTCTGGGGCAAATTTTCGAGAAACCTGTAATTCTAGCCACTACCACTACCCTCGCTCATGTTGCCGTGATGCCAGTGATCGTGAACGAAGGTGATGTAATTCTAATGGATCAGCAGGTGCACACAAGCGTGCAATTTATGATTTCACATCTTCAATTGGAGGGTGTTCCGTTTCACGTAGTGCGGCACAATAGTATCGAAAGTATTGAAAAACGTATTATCGAATTATCAAAAACGCATGACCAAATTTGGTACATGTTAGATGGTATTTACAGTATGTACGGAGATCCCGCTCCTATGAGGGAGTTGCATGCACTAATGGACAAGTACCCCAATTTTAGATTGTATGTAGATGATGCACACGGAATGTCCTGGAGTGGAAAAAATGGCGCTGGATTCGCATTGGAAAACACGCCATTTCACGATCAAATGGTACTGGTTACTAGTTTGAATAAGGCCTTTGCATCTGGAGGTGCCGTTGTTGTAATTCCCGATCCAGAAGTTCAAGAAGTGGCTCGAACCTGTGGTGGACCATTCATCTTTGCTGGACAACTTCAAATGTCTGCTCTGGGAGCTGGAATTGCCTGTGCGAAAATTCACTTATCGGATGAAATAACTGATCTACAGGAAAACCTGCGAACAAAAATTGCTTACTGCGAGTCACAATTAATTAAACATGGACTTCCGTTCATTCAGTGCGAGCAGGGAACGCCGATCTTTTTTGTTGGAGTTGGACTTTCAAGGCTAGGATACACACTGGCAGATAAGATGATCAAGGAGGGATTCTACGTAAACTTGGCTGCTTTCCCTGCAGTAGCGATGACCTGTGCAGGAATCCGATTCTCTGTTACGTGTAATCATACCTTTGAGCAAATCGAACAGCTTGTTTCAACACTTGCCGTTCAGTTCGAAGCTACATTGATCGAAGAAGAACGATCCATCGATGATATCTACCACGCATTCAGGAAAGCAAATATCTATAAGCCAGAAGTCAAAAAAATTACGCCAATCGTGCCTATGCGATTACTGGATTTTCATCTACAGCACGAAAAAACGATTTCCAAGATCCCAAAGCAAGTATGGAATACCTACATGCAGGATAAGGGAAGTTTCGACTGGTCTGGTCTACAGTTTCTAGAAGAGACTCACAAGAACAATGCAGAAGAACACAACAATTGGGACTTCCACTACTTCATACTTCGGGATAAAAAGGGCGAAGTGATCCTTGCCACCTACTTTACGTATTGCCTAGTAAAAGACGACATTTTAGCGCCTAGTCTTATCTCTAAACAAATTGAGTCAAGTCGTGAAAACGACCCGTACTACTTATGTTCTCGTACCTTGAATATGGGCTGTCCTATTTCAATTGGAGACCACTTATACCTGAACAAAGAGGCGGATAATTGGGAAGAGGGGCTTGCATTCTTCCTTGAAAAACTGACTGTGATTTACGATCAGAGTCCAGCAAACGTTTTGAGTATTCGAGATCTTGCTAGCACCGAAACTCAGTTGCTATCAACTTTTGAAGAACAAGGCCTCATGAAGGTAGATGTGCTGGATGGATACGAAGTGTCTCTCGAAGGTATTTCGCATTCAACCGAACTCTTAACTCAATTACGAAGTGACAAACGGCGATTTGTAAAACAACGTGTACTTAATCATACGGACCAATTTGAAGTCAGAGTTCTTGGAGCGCATGATATTCGCTATCTAAATGAAGTGTATCAACTCTATCTGAATACAAAGGAAAAACACCTAGAATTAAACATCTTCGATTGTTCAAAGGAGTTTTTCAAAGAAGCATTCTATTCTCCTCATTGGGAAGTAATGGTGCTTTCGCTTCGAGCAGATTCCAGCAAAAAACCTATTGCGATGGCCCTGAACTGTATAAGTGCGTCTAATTACAATTTCATCTTTGCCGGATTGGACTATCGTTTCGTAGAATCCCACCACACATATAATCAACTTCTTTGGCAGATTTTACTTAGAGGGATTGAGCATGGATGCTCAAGGGTAGACCTTGGTTTAACTACCGCACAGAATAAGCGAAAATTTGGCGCAACCGCATATTCAAATGTCGGATTTGTTCAGGTGAAAGACGATTTCAATTTCAAAATCATCAGTTCAATGGTGAACTACGATACAAACATGAAAGAAATCTCGCAATTGCAGAAAAAACGAATTGCAACGTTGGAGTCACATTTCGGTGTAAAGAAAGTCTCTCGATTTGCTTAGTGGTTCAACGTAATTGTGAACTTAGAACCAAGGCCTAATTGGCTTTCTACTGAGATAGTTCCATTACAGCGCTTCAGGCATCGCCGGATGAAATATAAGCCTAGCCCATATCCTTCCGTTGCTTTTGATCCTCGGAAACCTTTATCGAAAATCTTGTCTAGGATACCTTTATCCATTCCAATTCCATCGTCTACTACTTCAATCACAGTAGCCTTCTTCTTCTTTGAGAAGATTACTTGAATCTCAGTACTGGTTTTAGGATTTCTGTACTTGACCGCATTGCTCATCAAGTGCTTTAGAAATGTATAAACTGTTTCGAAATCACCCGTGAAAGATTCTTTGAGCGTATTCTCAACGTTGAATTTCACCTGATCAAAACCAGAAGAGAACCTTAATTCAGAAAGAATACTCTTAACTAAGGTGTTCGGCTCAATCTGTTCCTGCTGGATTTCATTTACCTTATTCAACTTATCCAGTTGAGCATATTTCATTCTGTATAGGCTCTCCAGAGAAGTTTGTAGATTGTAATTGTGATCACTCGGAGAAACATTTCCTTTCTTTAGGGATTTCACCGCCTCGATTACACTATCAATTGATGTCAAATTATTGTAAACCTCTTCGTCTTCATCGATGTTCGATAAATCAAAATCTACGCTGATGACAAATTCTTTTACCTCGTCTTCATCGTCGCTGAATTGATCATCTGATAAGATCACACTATCTAATTGAATGTATGCTTCCATCTGTTCTGAACCGAGATCAATTGACCCTAAAGCTCTATTTCCGATTTCTCCATCTTCGATTTCTGTAATTGTTGAACCTTTCCAAGATGGAATGATGTCAAAAACTGATTGATCGATTAGTTCACTTTTAGGTTGTTCGAGCAGCTTCTCTAATCGTTGGCTGACAAAACGGATATTTCCTTTTTCATCAACTACAATAAACGCTTTTGTAGGATCTGCGCTCAAATAAGTGTTAACGGCTTTTGTAGAAACCGTTGATTCTCGGAACTTCTCGGCAAGAGAGCCTAAAATGTATCCGATATAGTTGAAGATGTTTCGTTCTTCATCGACTACCTGAAAAACAGGGATCTCTTGGGAATAATCCAATCGCATGAGTCCATCTACCACTTGATTGATCACATCCGAATCACTCGTTTCGTCATCCTCCTCTAATCCAACAAACACGATTTTCTTCAGTAACAAGAAAAGTTGCTTGTGTTCATCTGACCATTCCGTTTCCGAAGTATCTTCTAGAATGCGTTTTGCTGATCGAATGACTCCCGCCAATTCACGCTCAATCACAGCTTCCTCATTAGCAAACTCCACTTCAATACTTTTCAGCAAGATGGATTCTGAAATATTTAAACGATTCTGCTTTTTTCGGATAAGCTGTTCGCAGTACTCCGCAAGCACACGTGCCGCAAATGGGTCAAACTCACGAATATTATTTTTGACGATATGTCCTTCTTCTGAAGAGAAATTTCCTCTCATGTAATTACCAATTCAACAATTATTATACCTAATCGTATGGGCGTTCGGACAACATAATTTCTAGTTCGCAGTTAAGCTTGACTGTAAAGATAGTGAGAATTGGTGATTTTTCCTCGGATTAAAGCAAGGAAGTTGGAGTTGTTCTTTCCAATCATGGAGGATTTCATTCAATCCTGCTTGTACTCAAAAGAGAAAATTCTGTAAAGCGCAAGCTAAGTACCTGATACTAGGTAGTGAATTTGAAATATACATCCTTATTTAAATCAAAAAATAATTTCTAGGTATCCAAAAACCAATCATATTTAATTATTGCGAATAATTGGTAGTTGACCTTCCTGATATACGGGTGATTCGTTTCACTGAGCATCTCAAAACACATTGAGATGTAGCCAAAACAAGTGTTTATTGAGTGTTTTGGCTACAACTCATATTAGATAATATTACTTGAGATATAGCCAAAAAAGATTTTTTTTGATACTTTTGGCTACATCTCAAAATGTAAAACATATCATTTAATGTCTACTAAAATAATAGGACGAACTATTGAAAAAGCTAAACTGACCCGTTCAGTAAACAGCCACAGGTCTGAACTTATCGCTATTTACGGACGGAGAAGAATTGGCAAAACCCACCTCATAAGGGAATTTTATCGTGACCGAATCATTTTCAGTTTTTCTGGAATGAATGATACTACGAAGTCAGCGCAAATAGAAAACTTTATGCTTAAGCTTTATGAGGTAACAACCCAAGCTGAAGAAGGTGAACTTCCCAAGAGTTGGCTTCAGGCATTCAACAAACTCAAACAGTTCTTGAAGAGCATCCGGAAAACTCAGAAAAAAAAGGTCATTTTTATTGATGAATTCCCGTGGGCTGACTCTCAGAGATCAGGATTTCTAGCAGCATTTGAAAACTTCTGGAACGACTACTGTACAACTCGAAGTGATTTAATTGTTGTGGTGTGTGGATCAGCAGCTTCATACATGGTAAAAAAAATCATTCGTAACAGGGGTGGGCTCCACAATCGGATTACACGTAAAATCAAACTTGAACCTTTCACACTTAAAGAAACCAAGCAGTTCTTCAAGTATAAAGGCATACACATGCCTCACCTGGAAATACTTAAGACCTATATGGCATTGGGAGGAGTTGCAGAATACCTAGAACACATAGAACCAGGTGATTCTTCCGTAACAGCCATCGAACGGCTCTGTTTTCAAAAAGGGGCGCAACTGGAAAACGAGTACGATGATATCTTCATTTCACTGTTCGAGGAGGACTCTTACCACGAACGGATTATGTCTGCACTTGCCAAAGGGCCTAAAAAAGGATTAAGCCGAGATGAGCTATTACATCAATTAGGTATTGCATCTGGTGGAAGTTTCTCGAAATCGCTCTCTGAACTCATGCTTTCAGGGTTCGTACTAAAATATGACTCATTTAACGACAACAGAAAAACTACCTTATTCCGAATTTATGATGAATTCTGTTCGTTTCATATTCAGTTCATGGTTCCATTCAACGGTTCCAACTGGACGCAACTATTTCAAAAACAAGAATACATATCCTGGTCGGGTTACGCTTTCGAAACCATCTGTTTAAAACACATTCATGAGCTAAAGGTAGCGCTTAAGTGTGATCAAATCTCATCCAAAAACTATAGCTGGAGCAACGCTAAAGCACAAGTAGATATTGTGATCGACCGAGGCGATGGAGTCATCAATTTATGTGAATTGAAATTTTCCAATGATGAATACACCATTCATGCAGATTACGCTAAAAAACTCAGAAATAAGGAAACTGAATTCCAACTAGCCACCAAAACCAGAAAAGGGCTGTACACAACAACTGTCACGACCTGGGGAGTTAAGGGGATTCAAAGTGTAGGGTTAGTCACAAACAATATCACGATGGACTATTTGTTTGAGTAAGAAAACAGCTACAAAATAGTCGTAGCAGTCCATTTTCCATCTTACCAAAGTTGATCAATAATACTGATAACGGATTTTACCTGCTCTTTTGAATCTACCTTTCACTATTGTCTTAACCGTAATTGTCTTAATAGTCTTGTTGCTATTAAATCGGTAAATCTTAAACTTCTCTATTTCACCTGTAGTTCTGCCAAATCTCTTTAAAATCTGCTCTTCTCGTCGGTGAAAGTTCGTTTTCCTTTTTTCTGGATAATCGTAACCGCCTCCAGGAAACCCTAATTCCAATGCCAATACCTTTCTACCCTTTCTTAAATTAACCGTTTTGTATCTTTTCGGGCAGTACCCTCGTCTACACGATGGTGTTACTCTGAATTCTAACAATTCGTTATTCTTAGAATAAATCAAATGAATACTCTTTCCATAATTTTTAAATGTAACCCAGTAATTACCATCCAAACTAGTCAATCCTGCCTCCCATCCTGCTACGGATTGTTTATTCGAATTCAACAATATCCATTTGTATTTATTCTGAGCCGAGTCCAGAACGGTAGTCATATATATATCTTTGTTTACGATAGTCGAGTC
>JBGCDF010000052.1:0-7876 GCA_045105095.1 Crocinitomicaceae bacterium
CCCAATTTCGTCATATCCAAGGAAAGGTTTGCCTAACTTTATACTATAACAACTAAATACATTTATTATGGTAAAAAAAGAAGAAAGCATGATTGCTAAATTTGAGGGGAGAGCGTTGAGCTCTATGGAGCAACACCAGATTAAAGGTGGAACTTTATTAGACTTAACAGGGAAGAACGGAACGCCGATTACTTCATCGACAAAAACGAAGCCATCAAAGGTTCCTGTATCTACATCTACGAATGGAGATCCGAGACCAACAGATCCTCTTACGGACCCTGGGCTGTTTACTCAGCCATAACCTAACCAATCAAGACCAATAAACTACAGCTTACTTCTAACTATCAATACTTTTTAAGAATTGGACAGGTGTTACGCCTGTCCTTTTTTTGAATGAGCGCGTAAAGGAAACAGCACTCTTATACCCTACACTTTCCGCAATTGCCTGTGTCGAATACATGCGGAAAGTCTTATTCTCTATCATCTGACGAATCACGTAGTTCATTTTGAGCTCATTGGAGTACTCGCTGAAGGACTTACCGTAATTCTTGTTGACCACATGTGATAGATAGGTCGTATTCGTTTTGATTTTTTTAGCGACGCTTTGAAGACCGAAGTCAGCCTTTAGGTAGTATTCATTATCTACGAGTTTTTCCAACGCTGTTAGGATTTCCTTTTCCTTCTCATCATTCATCGAGAAGTTCTGAATAGTATTTGCAAATACCTTTTTCTTCAACGATTTTTCCTTTACAAACTTCTCTTTGAATTCTGCGAGTTTTAGCTTGACCTTTCGCTTGTCTCTAATATTCTTTCGAAGGAGAATAACTAAAATCAATACCAGAAGTACTCCTGATCCAATGTACACGTATATCCAATTCCTCTGCGATTTGATTCGATCATTGAGACTATCGATATCCACAGCCAAATCACTCGCCAACACCGCGTAATTCAATTTCTCTATTTCTTCTTGGCTTTCCCCCTGCATGACACTGTAGTCGCTTTCAAATTGCCTAAGAAACTCCTCAGCTTTGCTGTAGTTTTTGTACTGCTCATAGATCACTGCGAGGTAGTAATTCGAATTGATATATTCGATGTAATTCAACTCATGCTTATCATGATGCCTTTGTAGTTTCTTCATGAATAGTTCAGCTTCCGTGTAATTCTCCTGTCGAATATATAACAAGCCAAGGTTATATAAAATGTTTCCGTAATAATCATATTTATCTGCTTCTTCACATACTTTCATCAGGTGAAAAAAGCTTTTCTCCGCCGGCTCATATTCTTCTTTATACATGCGGAGAATGGCCGTATTAATTTGTGAACTAAGTCTTTCTAGACTTCCATCAGCGGAGTAATTAACCGCTATTTGATAATGATAAATGGCTGAATCTAACAAAGCGAAATTACTCTTCTGCGTACCGTACTTTTCAAAACAACTTCCAATTCTATAATGCAGCTGACTCATCCTACCCCAATACTCCTCCTGAGAAAGATCATCCATCTGATGCAATAACGAATCGGATACTTTCAATCGTGCCAAAGCAGTTTTGTAATTCTTGGCTTGTGTATCGAGTTCAGATAAATTATTCAACGTTTTCAACACTTGTATGTTTTCGCCTAGCTGAATTGCCTCCTTTTTGCACATTTCAAACTTTTCGTAGGCCTCCGTTAAATTACCGCGACTTTTTTGAATCAAGCCGGCGTAATTCATAAGTACCATTTGTGTTCGTTGCTTTTCCCGTGAATCTGGAACCTGGCTCAAAAAACTCATCGCAAGCGCGTACTTTTCATCGGATTTGGTCTCATCAAAGTTGATTTGATAGAGGTAACATTCTATACCCGCACTTGCTGCTTTATGAATGGGATTATTGGATCGTGCAATTTCCTTTGCAATGGCAAAAGACTTATCTCGATCACGGTTCATGTTAACCTTGGCTTCAGCTTCAAGCTTCAAGAATTCTTGTTCGGATAGTTCCTTATTTTGAGCATTGGTTAGACTTGTTGTGAGTAATGTGATTAGGAGTAAAAGGTTCTTCATATTTGAAACGAAAAAATTAAGTTCTTTAGTGAGTTAATGTCCAAATTAGTCGGAAGTCATCCCTTTTTCTGTTGAAATGGATGAAGTACATTCGGCAAAGGCAAACGTATTATCCATAGGTTCAAACGACTTTCCTTCTTTATTTGGATTCCTTCAAGTAGTTCTGAAAATGATCGATAGTAGAATAAATGATACTTATCTCATCGTATAGATTTTGAGAAGTTGTAAACGTTATCCCGAACATTTAACGTCAATCGAGCGCTTTGACTACTGCAGTAATCATCAGTTACCGTCTTATAACTGTTGAGCATTTTGTATTCTGTTTAACTTATCTGAATAGACCTAATTTAACGTACTACACGAAAAAGTGATAGAGGTTCATTTTTTCTTAAGTTTTTTTTCGAAACGCAAAAGAAGCCCGCACATACTCGATTTGATCTCCTTTCTGAAGGAAACAAATGGGAATTACTTCAACCTGATAAAAAGAAGAATACCGTAACCTCGCTCAATGTTCAACTGAAACCGAGATGTACAAAAAAAACGGACCCAAGATGAGTCCGTTTCAATCCGTATTTAGAATGGTGTCTTATCTGTACATTGTGGCTTTCACCGCCTGAATCAATCGTGATACATTTGGCAATGCCTCATCAATCAATGTTGGAGAGAACGCGAATGGCGTATCTGTTTGTGTCACACGCATCACGGGAGCATCCAAATAATCGAATGCATAGCGCTGAAGGTGGTACGCAATTTCCGATGAGATCGAAGCTAATGGCCATGATTCCTCAAGTACCACACAACGATTCGTTTTCTTTATCGACTCTACTACTGTCCCGTAATCAATTGGACGAACGGTTCTCAAATCGATGATCTCGCAAGAGATTCCTTCTTTCTCCAAAACTTCCGCCGCTTCGTATGCAACTTTCATGATCTTTCCGAAACTTACGATTGTAACGTGATCACCTTTGCGCTTGATATCAGCAACTCCAATTGGAATCATGTATTCTCCTTCAGGTACTTCACCCTTATCTCCGTACATTTTTTCAGACTCCAAGAAAACCACAGGGTCTTCCGAACGAATCGCTGATTTCAGCAATCCTTTTGCATCTGCAGGGTTTGAAGGTGTGATTACTTTCAACCCAGGAACGTGTGCATAAAAAGATTCGAAACTTTGTGAGTGCGTTGCCCCAAGTTGGCCAGCCGTTCCATTTCCTCCACGAAAAACGATTGGACAATGATACTGACCTCCTGACATTTGCAACATTTTCGCTGCACTATTGATTATTTGGTCAGCTGCTAAAATTGCGAAGTTCCAAGTCATGAATTCCACAATAGGACGAAGCCCGTTCATGGAAGCTCCAACTCCAATTCCAGCAAACCCAAGCTCAGCGATAGGTGTATCAATTACACGCTTCTCACCGAATTCATCGAGCATTCCTTGTGACACTTTGTAAGCACCATTGTACTCCGCCACTTCTTCTCCCATAAGGAAAACCTTCTCATCGCGTCGCATCTCTTCTGACATTGCTTCGCGTAGTGCTTCTCTAAATTGTATCGTTTTCATGCTTTTCCTTCTTTAGTTCATAAGAAAACAGGTCGCCAAATGTAAGAAAATTCGAAGTTTTCAAAAAGAATTATGAATCAAAATGAACCGATAAAAAGAAATACTTGATCGAGTTGATGAAAATGTCACACAATCGGCATTCTGTGTTGGAATTCGATCATTCTCTCATCAAGGGCAAAACAAAGAAAATATCTGAAGGAACAAAAAATACTATGTATGCATAAAGTTTTACTCCTTTTATGCATAAAAAGGCAGATTTAATTGTTAAATTTGTCCTCGATTTAATAAAAAATTTCCGAATGAAAATATTAGTCTGTATTAGTAAATCTCCAGACACAACTTCTAAGATTGCCTTTACTGAAGGTAACTCGAAGTTTGATGAAAACGGAGTTCAATATATTGTAAACCCATACGACGAATGGTACGCGCTTGTTCGTGCTCTTGAGCTAAAAGAAGCAGGTGGAGGATCTGTTACAATTTGTACTGTCGGATCCGCTACTGATGATTCTGTTATCCGTAAAGCATTGGCAATTGGCGCTGATCAAGCGGTTCGTATCGATGCTGAACCAACCGACGCATACTACACTGCAATGCAAATTGCAGAATACGCTAAGTCAAATGCATTTGATCTCGTTTTAACGGGGAAAGAAACAATCAACTACAATGGTTCTCAAGTTGGAGGAATGTTGGCTGAAGCACTTGACATGCCTTTTATCTCATTAGCATCTAAATTAGACGTGAACGGATCAACTGCTACTGTGGAATCTGAAATCCCAGGAGGAGTTCAGGTAAGCGAGGTAACAATTCCAGCAGTTATTTCTTGTGCAAAAGGAATGGCTGAGCAACGTATTCCTAACATGAGAGGAATTATGGCTGCTCGTACAAAGCCTTTAACGGTAGTACCTGCTGCAGATATCCAATCATTGACTTCTTTTGAGAACTACGATCTTCCACCAGCAAAAGCTGATTGCAAAATGATCGATCCAGAGAACATGGATGAATTAGTGAGTTTGTTACACAATGAAGCGAAAGTAATCTAAGCACTTAGGTTCAAAACTTCAAAAACAAAGATATTATGTCAACATTAGTATATGTAAATAGTAGCAACGGAATCGGTAAAGCCGCTTTGGAAGTTGTTAGCTACGCGAAGAAATTAGGAAGTGATGTAACAGTTGTTGCTAGTGGAAACGGTGATGCTGCTGCACTCGGATCATTAGGAGAATACGGAGCTTCAAAAGTACTAGTAGATCGTTCTGTAGGGGACGATTCTCAGCAGATCACTCGCATGATCGCTACTGCTGCTGAAGCAACTGGAGCAAATACAGTCATTTTCTCACATGATTTAACAGCGAAGGCGGTTGCCCCTCGTTTATCAGTTCGTATGAAAGCTGGATTGGTTTCTGGAGCAGTTGATGTTCCTCAAGGAGACACAGTAAAGGTGAATGTATTCTCAGGAAAAGCATTCGGACATGTAAAAATCAATACAGATAAGAAGATTCTTTCATTGTTGCCGAACAGCATTCAACCAGAAGGAGGAGGAAGTGCGTGTCCAGTAGAGGATTTTGCTTCGAACGCTGGTGATTCAGCAATCAATGTTTTGGAAACAAAGAAACCAGAAGGCGAAATTCCATTACCAGAGGCGGAACTTGTTGTTTCAGCAGGTCGTGGACTGAAAGGTCCTGAAAACTGGGGAATGGTTGAAGAATTGGCTTCAGAGCTAGGAGCAGCAACTGCTTGTTCTCGTCCGGTAGCAGATATTGGATGGCGTCCTCACCATGAGCACGTTGGACAAACAGGAGTAGCAATTCGTCCGAATTTGTATATCGCAGCAGGTATTTCCGGAGCAATCCAGCATTTAGCGGGTGTAAACGGATCAAAAGTAATCGTTGTTGTCAACACGGATGCTGAAGCTCCATTCTTTAAAGCTGCAGACTATGGAATCGTTGGAGACGCCTTTGAGGTTATTCCACGTTTAACAGAAGCTGTAAAAAAATTCAAATCGTCTAACTAACATTTCTCAGCGAGAAATATTATTTTAGCGTTACAATATTGCAATTAGGGAAGTATCTTCCGATAGCTATCGGAATGCTTCCCTAACTTTTTTTATCAGTTTCTGAAATCGCACATCGAACATGAACAAGATTAAATTGGAAATCGTTGGATTATCTTACAGCCAAACACAATCAGGCGCTTACGCCCTGGTTCTTTCGGAAGTAGAAGGCAGCCGTAGATTACCAATTATAATCGGAGGTTTTGAGGCTCAGGCCATCGCCATCGAGCTTGAAAAAATGGTTCCAACGCGACCTCTTACTCACGACCTCTTTAAGAACTTTGCTACTACATTCAATATTCAGGTTAAAGAAGTTGTCATTTACAATCTCGTTGAAGGTATTTTCTACTCAAAGCTTGTGTGTGAATTGAACGGTGAGTTAACGGAAATCGATGCACGAACATCTGATGCTATTGCGATTGGTGTTCGTTTTAAATGTCCAGTTTACACTTTCGAAAACATCTTATCAAGTGCGGGAATACTGCTAGACGAAACTTCTGAAATAGACGATGAAACCCTATTTTCAGAATCAGAAGAAGCGGAACCCCAAAAAGACACAATCTCGACCGTTTCGTTGGAAGAGCTGGAAAATCAACTCAACGAGGCTATTGCCAACGAAGACTATGAACTTGCATCAAAAATTCGGGATGAAATCAATAAGCGCAACGCTTAGCATCCTTTTCATTTGTTTCTTATCCCTTAACTCAATAGCGAACGAAGCCGTTGGGAAGAAATTGTTAAACGGTAAAAAGTCGTTGACACTCTCAAAGAATCAAACATTTACTAGTACAGATTCTACCTTAACCGTACTAGAGAAAGGTAACTGGTCGCAAAAAGGAAAAACATTGGTTCTCTCGGGAACTATCTCCGATTCCATTCCTGTTGCCGACACACTAGAAATCGTTTACGAAACATCCGAAAGACTTTCATTCAAGAAGGATGAAATGTACAGCACCTTCAAAACCAATAAGAAGGAAGAAAGCAATATTTGGACCTCCATACTACGTGGAATTCTGGGGATGGTAGCACTTATATTTATTGGCTTTCTGTTTAGTAGTGATCGCAAGAGTATCAATTGGAAATTGGTCATCAAAGGTGTTTTATTACAATTAGTACTTGCCATACTCATCCTGAAAGTTCCAGGCGTTGAGACCGTCTTCGATTTTATCTCAAGAGCCTTTGTGAGGACCGTGAATTTCGCGCATGACGGAGCCCAATTTATTTTCGGCGATTTCCTCACAGGAGATGTAAATATTTATGTGAAAAACTTCGCTACCTGGATACTTCCAACGGTGATTTTCTTCTCTGCACTGAGTAGCTTGCTTTACTATTGGGGAATTCTTCAAAAGGTCGTTTGGTTCATGGCCTACATTATGAAACGATTAATGGGACTTTCAGGAGCGGAAAGCGTTTCTGCAGCTGGTAACGTTTTCCTGGGACAAACTGAAGCTCCGCTTCTTGTAAAGCCTTACTTAGGAAAAATGACTAAGTCCGAAATCATGTGTCTGATGGCTGGTGGTATGGCAACCATTGCCGGAGGTGTTCTGGCTTCTTATATCGGTTTCCTTGGTGGAGAAGACGCAGCGTCACAAATCTATTTCGCTAAGCATTTACTTACGGCTTCTCTAATGAGCGCTCCGGCAGCGATTGTTTTTGCCAAGATTATTGTACCTGAGAAGGAAAAGATCAACGAAGATCTGAAAGTTGCTAAAGAGAAATTAGGTACGAATGCGCTCGAAGCCATCACCAATGGTACAACTGACGGATTAAAATTAGCCGTAAACGTTGGTGCGATGTTACTCGTTTTCATTTCGTTAATGGCATTTGCCAATTTCTTACTCGGCAAGGCAGGATATTGGACAGGCCTGAATGATGTCATTGCCAGTTGGGGACATTACGATGTCCTTTCGTTCCAAGCCATATTAGGCTACACCCTCTCTCCTTTTGCTTGGATTTTGGGTGTCCCTTGGGAAGACAGTATGACCGTAGGTCAGTTACTTGGTGAAAAGACGATATTGAACGAGTTCGTCGCTTATGGAAACTTGGGTACGCTGAAGCACATGATGTCAGATAAATCAACATTAATGTGTACCTATGTCCTCTGTGGCTTCGCCAACTTTGCCTCTATCGGAATTCAGGTCGGTGGAATTGGTGCGTTGGCTCCAGAGAAGAAAAGCATTCTAGCTAAGTACGGAGTGAAGGCATTGATTGCAGGTACCTTGGC
>JBGCDF010000053.1:0-2987 GCA_045105095.1 Crocinitomicaceae bacterium
CCATCAAATAAGGAACTCACGGATCAAGAACAATTGTTGGGGATTTAATATTTTAAGCATCTGATATTCCGAAAATGAAAAAATAGGACTTCGCACGTTATCTGCGCCTATTTTACGGAGTGAAGAAATCGAATTGAAACGAGCTAGTGTTTGAGAAAGCGTGAAGATGGATATCGGAACGAGCACCGAAAACACCGCGTTTCGAGAGTATTTCTGATCGTAGAAAAATAAGCGCAAAGGGCATTTTTGAACACTTTTTGTGCCCAATCAAAAAGTGGTGAATCTTATTTCGAAGAGAGAATACCATAAATAAATTGAATATCGTATTCAGAATGAAACATTCATTTCTACACAGGTTTTAACATTGACCTGAACTCACTCGAGTACGTCCGCTTCCTTGGCACACACCTTTCAAACGAAAAATGATTCACAAAAATGAACCCGTATTGATTTTTCGTGTAGTTATATGAAATAATCACCGAAAGCTTTACTGCTTTCTAAACTAAAACCTAAAATCATGAGAGCATGTATACTATTCATCGTTAGTCTTCTATTTTCATTTAACTCCTTTTCACAAGTCCCGGACAGTGTTTATCATGAGCGACTTTATCATGTCTGTAAGGCTTGGGGATATATGAAGTATTTTCATACCGAAATAGCCGATGGCAATGTCAATTGGGACGACGAACTATTGGATGCGCTAAGTGGAATCAAAAATGCACCCGACAATGCTGCCTTCAACGATTCCTTACTTGTAATGTTGAATAGCGCGGGAGTGATGGGAACTGGTTCTGGGTTCTTACCTGTTTTTCCTGATAGTTTGAATAATGATTCAGATCAATCGTGGATTCAGGATCCGATATTTAGTAGTTCGGTCGGTGCTTTACTTGATACCGTTACGAGTAGGTTTCGCCCTCAACCCAACGTTTTCGTAGGGGAAGCATGGGCTGGAGGAAATCCTACGTTTGATACGGATGATCAGTATTATTCGGGACCAGGATATCCCACAGAAGAGAAGAGAGTTTTGGCACTCTTCCGATATTGGAACTGTATCCACTACTTTTTTCCATATAAATACATCATGGATCAAGATTGGGACGTAACATTGAAAGAGTTCATTCCTGAAATTGTGGAAGCCAATTCTTCCGAGTCGTATATGCTTGCATTCAAAAAGTTGACAACGCGAATAGATGATTCTCACTCTTACTTTAACAGTCCTGCTTATACCGTGTGGAATGGAACAAATTTCCCGCCATTTCGTGCGAGATACATAGAGGATAAAATGGTCATCACGCAAGTCCTTTCTCAAATAACTTCAGTGAGTGTTGGTGATATTATTTTGGAGATCGATGGTCACAACATAACTGATTTGAGGGATAGCTTGAGAGTGTATGCTCATGGATCTAACGACGTGATCATTGAAAGAGAGATAAACAGCTTAATTCTGAGAGGCACACCGGGTAGTTTCATGATTACAGTGGATAACGGTAGCTCTATTCAGTCAGCTTCTCTGAACCGAAACAGTTCGTACAATTCGCAGTTGAATTTTGCTCTGAATGGTCCTTCTTGGAGTGATACGATTGTAAATGGTTCATGTCACTACGGAATTGTAGACATGGGCTTACTTGAATCGAATGAAGTAGCTTCCATGTTCAGTGATCTTTCTAATACGGATGCCATTATTTTCGATATTCGAAATTATCCGAATGGAACACTTTGGGATATTGTGAACTATTTGTATCCGTTTTCAATAAACATTGCCAACTTCACGACTCCCGATATAACATATCCAGGACGTTTTTCATGGCATTATGAGTTCATAGGGAGTGGAGCAGCAAATCTTTATTTGGGCGATATAATTATCTTGTTTGATGAACGTACACAAAGTCAAGCAGAATACACTTGCATGGGATTAGAGCAATTTCCAGGTGCGATTAAAATTGGAAGTACGACTTCTGCTGCCGATGGAAATGTAGCGCTGATGTATATGCCTGGAAATATTGTAGCGTATGCTACTTTCTTAGGAACGTATTATCCTGATTTCACACCGACACAAAGAGTAGGAATCATTCCAGACTATGAAGTTCTTCCAACTATTCAAGGAATTCGAAATGGGGAAGATGAAGTACTCAACTTTGCACTGAATTGCGCGCTTCTGGAAACCGAAGAAATTGATCCAGATCCGTATGTGGAATTATATCCAAATCCTACGTCTGATATTGTAAAATTCTCCTTTGAAGATGAAATTCCATCCATACTGGAGATAGTTGATATGCGCGGTGGTTTGATAGAGCGGATAGAGATCCATTCACTCTCGGGTGAGGTTGACCTTTCGGCGTTGAATGAAGGGATGTACATGTTCCGTTTCCACATGGAAGAAAGAGTGGTGAACAAATTAGTGAGTAAGATTTGATAGATAATTGAACTCGCTACTACCTGCGGTGATACGAAATTGCCGAACAACATAGAACCATTAAAAGACTCTTGAGTTTGCGCTCAGGAGTCTTTTTGTTTTTCAATCATTCAATTGCTATATTCTACTTTGATAAGTAAACAGATCATGATATCTACCTTTCTTCTCCAATAGCTCATCATGTTTTCCGCGCTCAACGATATTCCCTTCTTCAATCACCAATATCTGATCGGCCTTTTGAATGGTACTCAATCTATGGGCGATTACGAAGGTCGTTCGATCTTCCATCAAACCACTCAAACTCTTCTGGATGAAGGATTCACTTTCTGTATCCAAATTAGACGTCGCTTCATCAAGTATGATAACCTTCGGATTAGCTAGTAAGGCACGAGCAATGGAAATTCGCTGTCGCTGACCTCCCGATAATTTCACTCCGCGCTCACCGATAAGTGTTTCCAATCCATCTTCGAAGCGATCAGTAAATTCATTCACATAAGCTCCGTTCACAGCTGCCTGAATTTCTTCTTCGCTTGCGTTCGGTCTTGGGAAGGTAATGTTCTCCCGTATCGTTCCT
>JBGCDF010000054.1:0-15030 GCA_045105095.1 Crocinitomicaceae bacterium
TGTTTGTTAGATTTTTTTACCACAAGGGCACGGATCAACTGTTCGTTGATGCACAAGAACTTTGTGGAAGAGCTCTGCTCGCTTTATGGGCTTTGTGGTCGAAAAACTATTGTAACAACTTGATTGCTTTGATTCACTACGTGACTGCCTGCGGCGGTGTTGGATTGTTGGATTGTTGGAGTGATACGTGTAATCGAAACTAATCAACCATCCAAGGGCGTCGCCCTCCAAAAATCTAATGATCCAGTATCTACTGAATTTCGTTGCTAAAGGTTCAAAAAAAATGATGTTTGAGTCTGAAAGCAGATTGTTTTCCAATTAAATAACACCGATACCCCACATGAAAGTTGTACATACAACTATTTTACTATATTTGTGCCGTGACGAATAACAAACAATCATCGAATATTCATGAATTCAATCCATCTGATTGCATTTCAGGCAAAATGATGCGCAATAATCGAATTGTCGCAAATGTTTTTAGAAAACATCTAAAACAATTTAATATTACAGACAGCCAGTTGAGTATTATTTTTGTTGCTTCGAAAGTTAAAAGCTTGAATCAACGAAAAATTTCTGAATTACTCCATTTAGAAAAATCAACAGTTAATCGAAATATCGCTCGACTTTTAGACAATGAAATAATCTCCTCTTCATCTAGTAAAGAACTCGCTTTAACGAAAAAAGGACGAGATTTATTGAACAACATACTTCCTCATTGGAGAAATGCAATGGCTGAAATAGAGTCGATACTTGAAGCAGACGGCGTAATTGCCTTAAACCTAGTAACAAGACAATTAACGAGCTAAAAAAAATAAAACAATAGTTGTATATACAACTTTTAAGACTGCACTATGAAAAAGAAAACTATTATCAGCTTGCTACTATTACTAGCGTCATCTAGTTTATTTAGCCAAACCATTACGCAAACTATTCGAGGAACTATCATCGATCAAGAAAGCAAAGCTCCCTTACCTTATGTAACCGTCATTCTACTTGATTCAAGTCCTAAAATCGGAACATTATCCGATAGCCTGGGAAATTTCGTGTTGCCAGATATCCCTATTGGACGCAGAGGCATTCAGGCTAGTTTTCAAGGTTACAAAACGGCTGTAGTTTCTGATATACAGTTGAGTTCAGCTAAAGAAATCGTACTACAACTCCAACTAGAAGAAAGTATCATCAACTTAAGCTCTGTCACTGTTGTTGGAGGCAATGCCAAGGATAAAACAGTAAACGATATGATTGGGATTAGTGGTCGGACATTCAGCACAAATGAAGCGAATCGTTTTGCAGGTAGTCAAAATGACCCTGCTCGAATGGCACGAAACTATGCCGGAGTATCTGGTGCCAGTGATCAACGAAATGACATTATCGTTCGCGGAAATTCTCCGCAAGGTTTACTTTGGAGAATAGAAGGTGTTCCTGTTCC
This sequence comes from Crocinitomicaceae bacterium, assembly GCA_045105095.1. GTDB lineage: Bacteria > Bacteroidota > Bacteroidia > Flavobacteriales_D > Crocinitomicaceae > UBA4466. The sequence continues at coordinate 1,433 of JBGCDF010000054.1, forward strand.
AAATCCAAATCATTTTGCTGGACAAGGAAGTACAGGAGGTCCAGTTAGCATCATTAATTACAAATTGCTTTCAAATTCGGACTTCATTACTGGTGCTTTTCCTGCTCAATACGGGAACGCTATTTCAGGTGTTTTCGATATAAAAATGCGCAATGGTAACAACAAAAAAATGGAACGAACTATTCAGTTTGGCGCGCTGGGGCTGGAAGCACTTGTTGAAGGTCCCTTCAGTAAAAACAGTAATTCAAGTTACTTAATTGCTTACAGGTATTCTACGCTTGCACTTTTAGAAAAAACAAACATCAATTTCGGGTTTGCTTCTACGCCAACCTATCAAGACTTATCGTTCAAATTTAAATTCGTAACAAAAAAAGCAGGTGTTATTAAACTTTTTGGCTTAGGCGGAATTAGCAGTACAGAATTTCTTGATAGTAGAAGGGATGAGGATCAATTCTCGCCTGCAAACAAAGGTGAGAATGTTAATTTTGGCAGTAAAACAGGGATAGCGGGGTTAAGCCACACGTATTTCTTAAACAATCGAACGTTTATCAAGACAACCCTTGCGGCGACCTATGAAGGCAATCGAGGTACCAGAGATACTATTTTATCAGATAATACCTTAAAAACAACTGGAGGTTTCGGCTACGATCATAACAAACTCATCCTAAACTCATTCTACAATAAGAAGTTCAATTCTCGACATACTCTTAGGGCTGGAATACTTGTAGAAAACATCAATTATAAGACACAGGACAGTGTGTTACTTTATAATTTAGCGACGAATTCACCTTTTTGGGGCTACAACAATGATTTTAGTGGAAGAACAAATTTACTCCAAGCTTATGGTCAATGGAAATACAAAATCAACGAAGCACTGACTTTTCACTCTGGACTTCATTTCCAATACTTGACACTCAATAAAAAGTACGCGATTGAACCAAGAGTAGCTTTCAATTATCAACTCAAGAACAATCAAATGTTGAGTATTGGATATGGACTACATCAACAGACACAACCTTACGGCGTCTATTTTTTCAAAAACAAATACACTCCACTTAGTCCTGAAACGAATAGGAATTTAGACTTCACAAAAAGTAACCAACTAATCATTGGCTACGATAAAAAGTTCAAGCGCGATTTTCGTATCAAAGCTGAAGCGTACTATCAATACTTAACCGATGTACCTGTAGAAAAAAATGCCTCATCATACTCGATTTTAAATTATGGAGCGACTTTCTATAATACCTATAGAGATAGTTTAGTAAATAATGGAACAGGTACTAATTACGGCTTAGAATTAACCTTGGAAAAATTCTTTAGCAATAACTATTATTTCCTACTTACTACGTCGTTGTTTAATTCTACTTACAAAGGAAGCGATGGAATTGAACGAAACACTGCTTTTAATGGTAATTACGTCGTAAATGCGCTAGCTGGTTACGAACACCAATTAAACCAAAATTGGACACTTTTAGTTGATGTTAAGTTCACGTTAGCTGGAGGATTACGCTATTCTCCTATTGATCTAACGGCATCTGCACAAAATAATGAGGCTGTTTACCTCGATAGTGAAGCTTATACATTGCAAAATGCTGTTTACTTCAAACCAGATGTTAAACTTACGATACGCAAGAGTTTTCGCAAAAAAATTGCAATGGAACTCGCATTAGACCTGCAAAATGTAGTAAATCACAAAAATGTATTCTTAAACTGGTATGACCCGAATACTAACTCCGAACATCCCGTATATCAAAACGGATTCTTCCCAACATTTCAACTAAAATTAGAATTTTAATCTATGTCATATCAACAAAAGGATCGAATGCTATTTTAAGCAAAGGTTCTTTTGTTGAGTAATCAGAATGTATAAAAGTAGTTGTCAATTATAGCATTCCCAATAAATCTTCTTGGCTCAACTGCTTGAGAATAGTAGTATCAGTGTGCACCAAGTCTTGAACCAGTTCTTTCTTTCTGGATTGCAGCTCCATGATTTTCTCTTCGATTGTATTCGGCGTAATCAATCGTACCGCTACGACTTTGTTTTCCTGCCCGATTCGATGAGCTCGATCAATTGCTTGATTTTCTACCGCTGGATTCCACCAAGGATCAATTAAGAAGACATATTCCGCTTTTGTGAGATTGAGCCCTGTTCCACCTGCTTTCAAACTGATTAAGAAGACACGGACATTTTCGTCGCTTTGAAAATTATCCACTTGCTCTTGGCGTTTCTTCGTTTTGCCCGTTAGGTAAGCATATTCAATGTTCTCCTTTTCCAAGGCTGATTTCACTAACTCCAGCATACCAACGAATTGCGAGAAAACCAGAATCTTATGATTGTCCTTCAAGGTGCTGATTTGTTCCATCAGAACGCTCAGCTTCGCGGATTCATCACCGTAATATTCATCATCCGAAAGCAAGGCGGGAGAATTGCAAATCTGGCGCAACTTCATCAAACCCTGCAGAACATGGAGACTGTTTCGATTGAGGGAATCTGTTTCTTGCTTTTTGAGGTAGATCTGAAATTCTTGCTTGTATGCATCGTACACCCGCTGTTGTTCCAAGCCCATTTCGCAATGAAGAACGATCTCTGTTTTCTCTGGTAATTCCTTTGCTACTTGCGTTTTTGTTCTTCTGAGAACGAAGGGATGAATCTTTTGTTGCAGTTCCTTGGCTCGTTTGGTCTCCTTGAATTTATCAATTGGCGTGCTATACTCATCTTTGAATCGTTGAGCAGAGCCAAATAACCCTGGCAGGACAAAGGAAAGTTGCGCGTACAAATCAAAGGTGTTGTTCTCCAAGGGAGTTCCTGTCATTACAAGGCGTTGGCGACCTTCCAACAATCTAGCGGCTTTGTATCGTTTTGAGCTAGGGTTTTTTATCGCTTGAGATTCATCCAGAATGATACAATTAAAACGATACGCTTTCAAATATTCAATGTCCGATAGCATCGTTCCGTAACTCGTAATTACGATGTCGTACTTTGAGAAATCTATTGATTTCGTTTTGCGATCAGCGCCATACACTACCACTCGTTTCAGATGAGGAGCAAACTTATCCAATTCGAGTTGCCAATTGAACAGCAAGGAAGTTGGAACGATCACAAGATTTGCATCGGTTCTTCCTTTTTCAGCCTGAAGAAGGAGATAGGCGATCATTTGAATCGTTTTCCCCAATCCCATGTCGTCCGCGAGACACCCACCGAATCCGAACTCATCCAGAAAATTCAACCAACTCAATCCTTCTTTCTGGTAATCGCGTAGTGTTGCGTTCAACTTTTGAGGAACCTCGGTAGTTTCAATGGATAGAAAACTCGAAAGTTTTTCTTGATAATCTGTGAGCTTGAGCACTGCCTCTTCCGACATAATTTCCTTCTCGAATAAATCATCGATCAATTGAAAGTTCGTGTGATGCGCCTTGATAAAGTCATCTTTAACAACTCCCGAACGGAAATAGGAGCTAAATTTTTCAATCCATTCCTTAGGCATTACGCCAAGTGTTCCGTTACCCAATTTGATGTAGCGCGTTTTATTTACTACCGCTTTTTGTACTTCTTTTAAACTTGCCGCTTGATCCCCAAAACTCACTTTCGCATGAATTTCGAACCAATCGATTCCTGAACTAACAGACGTTTGAACGGACATTTTATGGGCATTCATTCGATTATCCCGCAATTGATTGAAGCCTAAAATGGAATATTCATTCTTCCTCCACTCCTCAAAAGCATCCAGAAACCAGCCGCTCTCAAGGAACTCTTGCTTGTGCAAATAGAAAAAGTCGGTTTCATATTGATCCTCAAAATGTGGATGTTGCTCTCGCACAGTGCGAATAAATCGTTGTTCCAGCACTTCACGTCTTTCAATCGAATACAACCCTCCCGCTGGATTCTCAGCAAAAATAGATCGTCGTGAAAGTGCTGCAACTTCCGTCTCGCCGTATGCAACAACTGGTGTAATTGTCACGTAATCTTCTGAATCGCCCAAATAAATCATGTATTCAGTGATCGCATCGAGCGATTGCTGTTTGATCAACCGAGCGGGAGCCTTTTTGACGTATTCATACTTTACGGAGATGGATTGCTCTAGTTTTTGTAAGAATTCTTCCTGAAACTGCGTAAACTGTGATTTGTGAATGAAAAGCTCATGTTTGTTTTCTGCAAAGAAATTGATGACACGAATGATCGCCAGGTTATCCACTAGGTTCAAGGTCTCCCCCTGCCAGAAATAAAATGAGCCTACAAACTTCATTCGTTGACTGCTCAACTCGATATTATCTGTTTTCACTGTACATGTGAGAACGTAGTAATCGTCTTGCTGTTTAACGTAAATCGATGCACTTGTCTCGACGCGTTTGATTTCAATCGGTTTAATTGATTTCGGAGTAACTTTTGACGCGTAAAACTTGTCGTTCTGAAAATAGAAAAACGAAAGGTCGAGTGGATTCTTGATTAATTGCTTGGCCTGTGCAATTTTCTCACTCAATTCGGAATCGTTGTCAGCCATTTTCTGCTTCAGCAATGCGAGATAGAATGGAAGAATCTCTGGATTTACATCAGATTTCATTTCCTCAAGAATATCCATCTCTGACAACGGACTCTTGATCGTTCCCTTCTTTGTCAGCGGAGCCTTCATCCATTTGAAGTCGAGTTGATCAGAATACTGGTTTTCGGAAATCAATAGAAACTGTTCGAACTCATTTTTTTTCACGCTTTTAGGAAACTGAAATTCGGGGATCAATTCCTTTTTCAAGGTGGTCATCGTCCGAGCGTTGAGATCAAGAATGTTAATTTTCGGCTGAATAAACACCCTTCCGTTTTCAATCTTAATCGAAAAGATATCGTCGAGATTCTTTGGGTTTTTCATCCCTAAATCTGTCGCGTTCTTTCTCAAAAGAGAGTGTCGAAGTTGAGGATTGAAGGATAGTTGAAGTTCCGTTTCGTCCAAAATTTCCAATAAAAGAAAATTGAGGTGAGAACAAAGTTGTTCACTTGCACTGTCGCATGAACAATACATCACCGTGTTTCCATTCTTTTCGATGATACTGAATTGAGTCGCTTCTGCTCTTGGGTTGTAGAGTGTCCCGGAGAAATGATCAGGTTTAACTTCAGAGCTCATAATTCTCATCATGTCCCAGGCATAATACTTCTCCAGACGTGGCGCTGAAACACTTTCAACTTCGTACACATCCAGGTCTAAAACCAGTTGATTTTCGAGTATGAGTTTATCATCAATTCGGCAGACATCAATCAAATTTGAATGATTATCTTCTTTTTCCTCTTGTGCTTCGAGCCTTCTACGCTGTTGATCTGCTTTAAACATCACATTGACGATGTGCTTGCAAGCTCCTTCGCCTGAATAGGGACATGAGCATGTTGCCTTTTTCACTTGAACCGAATCAAACTCAATGTGAACATCATATTTTCGAGAACCTTGAACCATTGCTTTGAAAGAATGGTCGTCCATTTCGAACGTCAACACAGTAGAATCCATAAAACGACTTCGTGTTCGTTCGATGGTATTCTTGTCGATGAATTCTTGAAAGGGTCTGAATTTGAGGGTGATCATTAAACGAAAATCGAAATTAACTTATGAAGATAATCATTTCTTCGGGCTTCGAGAACCTCAGCCCTCGACTCAAGTTATAAAACAGATAGGTGAGGCTCAATAAACTGAGGGGTGAGGCTCTCGAACCCCGCCCTCACTCACAAAAAAATCCTCGATTCCGATAGTTATCGGGACCGAGGATTTAAATCTATTTCTATTTCGAATTAAAATTCGAATGTATTCATAAAGTCAGTTGTGAAGTCACCTTCATTGAACTTTGGATCTTCCATCAATTTTTGGTGGAAAGGAATCGTCGTTTTAATTCCCTCGATGATGTACTCATCCAGTGCGCGTTTCATTTTCTTAATCGCTTCCTCACGTGTTTGTGCTACAACGATCAATTTTGAAATCATCGAATCATAGTAAGGAGGAATGACATATCCCGCATAAGCGTGAGTATCTACTCGAATTCCATGACCTCCTGGAGAATGATAACTTGAAATCTTCCCTGGCGATGGTCTGAAATCTGCACGTGGGTCCTCTGCGTTGATACGGCATTGGATAGCATGTAATTTCGGGTAATGATTTTCACCAGACATCTTTTCACCTGCCGCCAATTTGATCTGTTCTTTGATCAAATCGTAGTTGATTACTTCTTCCGTAATGGTGTGCTCTACCTGAATACGCGTATTCATCTCCATGAAATAAAATTCTCGGTGCTTATCTACCAAGAACTCCACTGTTCCTACTCCTTCGTAACTTACAGCTTTAGTTGCCTTGATTGCCGCTTCTCCCATTCGCTCGCGCAATTCGTCCGTCATAAATGGAGATGGAGTTTCCTCTACCAATTTTTGGTGACGACGTTGAATCGAACAATCTCTTTCTGAAAGGTGACACGCATTTCCATATTGGTCTCCTGCAATTTGGATCTCAATGTGGCGCGGCTCTTCAATGAATTTCTCCATGTAGATTCCGTCGTTGGCAAACGCTGCAGCAGCTTCAGCACGTGTAGAATCCCAAGCAGATTCCATATCCTCTTCTTTCCAGACGATACGCATTCCTTTACCACCACCTCCGGCAGTTGCTTTCAGAATAATAGGATACTTTACTGTTTTTGCTGTCTTAATGGCATCAGCCAAATCTTTCAATAAGCCCTTCGAACCAGGAATACATGGTACACCTGCAGCGATCATTGTTGCTTTCGCGTTGGCTTTGTCTCCCATTCCAGAAATTTGCTCTGGAGTTGCACCAATAAATTTGATGTTGTGCTCCTGACACACACGAGAGAATTTTTCATTCTCAGAAAGGAACCCGTATCCTGGGTGAATGGCGTCTGCATTTGTTATTTCTGCAGCTGCGATGATATTGGGAATAGAAAGGTACGAATCTGTACTTTTCGCTGGACCAATACATACTGCTTCATCTGCGAAGCGAACTGGAAGGCTATCTTTGTCTGCTGTTGAATAAACAGCAACCGTTTTGATGCCCATTTCTTTCGCTGTACGAATTACACGTAGTGCAATTTCGCCTCTGTTCGCAATTAATATCTTTTTGAACATGGTCATATCGTTCTACTTAAAAAGTTACGGGTTGAATCAAAAGATCCAACCATCAATAAAATTTACCTTAAGATGGATCTACCAAGAATAACGGCTGATCGTATTCTACTGGTGATGAATCGTCCACCAATACTTTTACAATTTTACCAGAAACTTCCGCTTCAATTTCATTGAAAAGTTTCATCGCTTCGATGATACACACAACATCTCCTGGCTTGATTGTATCTCCAACGGAAACAAAATTGTCTTTGTCCGGCCCAGGAGAACGGTAGAAAGTACCGATCATTGGTGAAAGTACTTTGATATAATTTGATTCTTCATCGGCTGGTGCTGCTGCCGGAGCTGCTGGAGCCGGAGCTGCTGCAACTTGTGCTACAGGAGCTGGAGCTGCTGCAATTGGCTGTTGAATTGCTGCTGGAGCCTGAACAACAATTGGCTGAGCTTCTGATTTTGTCTCTTCTGACTTGATAGTAAGTTTGAAATCTTTTTGCTCGATCTCAACTTCTGTAACGTTTTGTCGTGCAACAAATTTGATTAGATCTTGTATCTCTTTGATATTCATTTTCCTTCAGATTTATTTAGTAAAAATACATTAATTTCAATTCCGTCCTAAGAATTGTACGCCCATTTTAGATAAACTGCTCCCCAAGTGAAGCCTCCACCGAAAGCCGACAAAATTATATTATCTCCTTTTTTGAGTTGTTTTTCATAATCCCACAAACACAGTGGTAAGGTTCCTGCAGTTGTATTTCCATACTTCTGAATGTTGATCATTACCTTTTCTTTCGGTAATCCCATTCGGTTTGCAGTCGCATCAATGATACGCAAGTTTGCTTGGTGTGGAACGAGCCAATCGACGTCATCACTTCCCAAGTTATTCTTCTCCATAATTTCAGCCGAAACCTCTGCCATATTCGTTACGGCAAATTTAAATACTTGCTTACCTTCTTGGTGAACATAGTGCATTCCTTTTTCAACTGTTTCAATTGATGCAGGATTTGCAGATCCACCAGCAGGTTGAAGAAGGTATTCTTTACCTACTCCGTCGGCACGTAGGATAAAATCTTGAACTCCCATTCCTTCATCATTCGGTTCTAACAAAGCGGCTCCCGCTCCATCTCCAAAAATGATACATGTTGTTCGATCTTTGTAATCGATTATTGAAGACATTTTGTCAACACCAATTACGATTACTTTCTTGTACTTCCCTGTTTCGATGAATTGTGCCCCCGTTGAGAGCGCATAAATGAACCCCGAACAAGCGGCTATCAAATCGTAACCCCAAGCGTTTTTCATTCCAGTTGCAGCACACACGATATTCGATGTGCTTGGGAACGGATGATCTGGAGTTACAGTGGCAACAATTACCAAATCGATATCTTCAGGATTATTACCTGTTTTCTTCAATAAGCCATTCACCGCTTCGATGCACATATCCGAAGAAGCACCATCTTTCATGATTCTTCTTTCCTTGATTCCTGTTCTACTCGTGATCCACTCGTCGTTGGTATCCACCATTTTTGAGAGATCGTCATTCGATAGAACGTGCTCGGGTAAATATCCTTGAATTCCAGTAATTGCCGCTGTAATCTTTCCCATAATTCAGTTTATTTCTTTGTTGATCCCGTAAGATTGTTTAAAACTACTATTTCAAGATCAAAATTTAACCTTTACGTACCACTATTAAATAACGAAAGGCCACTCAGAATCTAATTCTGGTCGCCTATAAACGTTATTGTGGTTTCACTTGAAGGCTCTTTCGTAGTGAGAACAGACCTGAATTGGTCAGTCTCAGAGCGAAATTGCTTCCAAGTACATTAATTGTCATCTTCATACTAATGAAGAACTGGTTGGCAATAATTAAATCGCTACCTCTTTTTCTGCTACTACTTTTCCTTTGTAGTAAAGTTTCCCCTCATACCAGTGAGCATGGTGGAATAAGTGAGGTTGTCCAGTTGTTGGGCAAGTTGCGATGTTTTTCGCTTCTGCCTTTACATGTGTTCTTCTTTTGTCTCTTCTCGTTCTCGAGATCTTTCTTTTAGGATGTGCCATCTCTATTTATTTATATTCTTTATACTATCTCCTTTCGGAGTACTAATCTTTTTTTAAGTTCTTCAATGCCGCCCAACGTGGATCGACTGGTTCGTCGTCTTGTTGTTCATCATCGAACTCTTCACTCCGATCATCATCGGAATCGTACTCATTATCATCCTCGTCTTCATCGACAGAGTAGACAATATAATTACTCAGGTGATCAAGCATTTCTTCGTTACATTCCCCTTCAGGATGAACAGCTCGTGCTGGAACCAACACATTGATGAATTCAAGAATGGAATGTTTGATGTTTATTTCGAACTCTTCTGGGAAAACAATCACTAATGTTTCATCTTCCGTCGGTTCAGTTGCGAATTTGTACACCAATCTAAACTCACCCTCGATTGGAACTTCTATTGGATCATTGCAACGAGCACACGAGGTATTCACGTGCCCATTCAATTGAAACTCTCCAACCATCATGGTGTCTTTCTTATCCAGTGTGAAGTCGATATTTACATCTCCCTCCTGAATAATTGAGTACTCAAATGTTTCAAAGAACTTATCAGTAACCTCGAACTGAAATTCGTGCTTCCCTTGTTTTAATCCAACAAAAGGAATTATGAACTGCTTATCGTCCGATTTCACCACTGTTATTTTTCTTATTTCCCACCTCAATCAAATTCTACCTACTCCTTATTCCCGTTGGATTCTGGTTTAAATAGATGCTTCTAGATCGAAGGCGGGCGGCAAAGTTAACTAATTTAACCGAAAGATGTTGATATCTTTCGATAGAATTTTATTTATCATTTCTCTTCTGATCCCTTCCTCTTTTTTCTCTTGGTTGAGATTCAAGTGGATTTGCCGTAATTTCTTTTTCAAACTGGTGATTTCTAAATACATCGATTGCGAGATAAATCGCTTGACGCATAGAACCACCTGAAGCCTCATTTTTCCCAGCAATATCGAATGCTGTTCCATGATCGGGTGAAGTTCGAATAATCGGAAGACCAGCCGTAAAGTTCACACCTTCATCAAATGCCAACGCTTTGAATGCGGCAAGGCCTTGATCGTGATACATCGCCAATACGCCATCAAACTTATCTCTGGAACCTGAACCAAAGAAACCGTCTGCTGGGAACGGGCCATACGCTAAGATACCGTCATTTTGCGCTCGGCTAATCGCTGGGATGATCGATTCCTTTTCTTCATCACCCATTTTTCCGTTCTCACCAGCGTGCGGATTCAAGCCGAAAACGGCTATTTTGGGTCGTTGAATTCCGAAATCCTTTTTCAAGCTATTATTAAACGCATTGATTTTATCCATCACTTTATCAATAGTGATGGTTGTCGAAACATCTTTCAAGGCAATGTGCGATGTCACTAATCCGATTCTCATGGTAGATGAAACCATTAACATCAAGGCCTCATCTTCTCCAGCCATATCAGCCAGATACTCTGTATGTCCGGGAAACTGAAAACCTGTTTTGGCCATCGCTTCCTTTGAAATAGGCGCCGTTACAAGCACGTCAATTTTTCCTTCGGCTAAATCTTGCGTTGCCGCTTCCAATGAACGAAAGGCAAACTTCCCTCCCGTTTCGTTCGTCTCGCCGTACTTCAATTCAACGTCTTCTTCCCAAACGTCTACCACATTGATCTTTTTTCTTCGCGCATCCGTCGCAGCCTTAATCCCGTTGAAGTTGAAATTATTCATTCGGAACTGCTTCTTGCCATTCGCAAACAACTTTTGGGATCCGTAAATAATCGGTGTGCAGTCGTGCAGAATTCTGGAATCCTCCAAGGCCTTCATGGTTACTTCGATACCGATTCCATTCGTGTCACCGATAGAAATTCCGATCCGTACATCACTACGTGATTTTTCCTTTTTGTGGTCTCTTCTCTCCATTAAGCTTCGTAATTTTTAAAGAAGTTGTAGAGCAATCTCACTCCAACTCCAGTTCCACCCTTCGTTCGATATGCGTTTGTTGCACTGATGAACGCTGGCCCAGCCAAATCAATATGCATGTAAGGTGCCTCGACGAAATTTTCGAGGAATTTTCCTGCTGTGATCATTCCTGCTGTAGGCCCTCCAAGGTTTTTCAAATCGGCAATCGGCGATTTCATTTCCTCGCCATATTCGTCCCAGAATGGGAAACGAACTGTGCGTTCATGAACTTCATCTCCTGCTTCTTCGAGTTGTTCGAAATACTTATCCTCCGCGTTCCCCATTACTACGCTTGCGTGAGCACCAATTGCTCGAACTGCAGCTCCTGTAAGAGTTGCCGCGTCAATCACCAATTCAGGGTCGTATTTTTTAGAATATGCCAGTGCATCTGCCATGATCATTCTACCTTCAGCATCCGTATTGAGTACTTCAACAGTTGTTCCGTTGTACATCGTCACCACGTCACCTGGAGCATAAGCGTTCAAGCCTGGACGATTGTCTGTCGCTGGAATCAATGCAATAATATGCAAAGGCAATTCTTGCAAGGCTGCGAGGTAAATCGCACCAGCCATACAAGCTGCACCACCCATATCACTTTTCATCAACTCCATAGAGTTTGGTGTCGGCTTAAGGCTCAACCCTCCGGTATCATAAACAACGCCTTTACCAACCAAAACGATCGGTTTTTCGTTTGTATAATCTTTTCCTTTGTATTCTACAATTGTAAATGTCGCTGGATCTACTGAACCTTGATTTACAGCAAGAAGTCCTCCCATTTTCAAGGACTCAATTTGTGTTTGTTCTAGGACGTTCACTGTCAAATCTGTGTCTTCACCCAATTCGACGATCTCAGCAGCTAGTTGCTCAGCGTTCAAGTAAGAAACTGGTTCATTCACCATATCTCTTGCCCAGAAAACCGCTGCCGTAATATTGATCAATTCGAGAATTTTATCCTCTCCAAAACGCTCATCAACAATGATATTTTCCAGCTGGTACGCTTTCTCCTCAGCATCTTTGAAGTAAGGCAAGAATTGGTAACTCGCCAATAGGAATCCCTCCAAGAAGTAGAAAATCGCTTCTGGATCTCCAGCAACAGCGATTTCCATCACCTTTTTATCCAAACGACCACGGAACGCTGCTCCGTGCTTTCGCATCTTCTCAGCATTGTCTGATTCTTTGACAAACATTTCCAGAGAATCCATTCCCTCTACGAATTGCGCATCTTTATCTAACTGTATGAAATTATATACTGCTTCTGCACTTTCACTTGAAATTCCAAAGATTTCATTTTCAGTATCCGTGATGAATACTCGGTGGTTGCACAAGGATTGATCTTCACTTTTTTGTACCTGCATCTTTCTAGGTTTTTGAGTTACAAAAGTAATCAACGAATCGGACTTATGAGAGATATTGAATTGCCTTTAAAAATCTGATTAGTCAATAGCGTGTTCACATTACCCTGCGCGCTAAAACTCAAAATATCATTGTTCGCTTTTAGTCTACAAGACCTTCCTCTAATGCATATCTAACCAAGCTTGCGATTTTGTTTATTCCAAGCTTTACATAGATGTTTCTGCGATGTGTTTCAACGGTTAATTCACTTAGAAAAAGTACTTTCCCAATTTCAGCAGTGCTTAATCCATCTGCGATAAGACAAATAACCTCTTTCTCTCTTTTACTCAAAGGGGTGTTTACCTGAATGGTGGTTTTCGCGACGCGGTAACTTTTTATAATAATGTCATTCAGACGATCATCGAAATAATAATCATCTTTCATAACGGTTGTGATGGCAACTCTAAATAGATCTTTTCCTGAATCCTTGTGAAGACACGCGTCGATGCCAATCTTCAATAACTTTCGTACAATGATATGATCTGCTTTAGCAGTAGTTACCAGAATTTTAATTTTTGGACGTGACTTTTTAATCGATTTGAATGTTTGCAACTTTTCTGATGATACACTTCCTACATTTGAGATCAAGAGGTCTGGCTGAGAGATCAAACAACGTTCTTCTAATTCCGTGCAATCCAGAGCTTCCCCAATAATCAAGTAGCCCTCATTTTCGGGTAGTATCGCTTTTAGCCCATCAATTACGATTTGACGCGAATCAGAAATAACAATCCTAATCATTGTCCTGAATACCTTTGCAACCATAGCTCCGTAGTTAATAAGGACTTTTCAATCGTTGCTAGCAGCCGTGTTATTGGAGGCTTTCGCTTGACTCAACTTCTCGTTCAAAGATGTATGTGTTTCATTCATGGCACTGTGATTAAATGGTTCACTACAAATCTCATTTAAAAACGAACCGTACACAATACCTCTGCGGAGGGATTCCTGTAATGAAAGGGGTATTTGAATCAGAAATGGTCGGGATTTCTTCCGACGATGTTTATGCCAAAAAAATAGCGTCCCAGCATACTGTTTTCCAAATGGTGAAGCACGTTTTCTCTAAAAGGTTTGTATGACAAAAAAGCACCCTCCCAAAAGTAGAATCTGGGTAGGGTGCTAACAGAAGTTGGA
>JBGCDF010000055.1:0-5942 GCA_045105095.1 Crocinitomicaceae bacterium
GAGCCGAAGCCCGCAATTCTACTAATTTCGGGGTTCGAGAGCCTCACCCCTCCATTGGAAAGCATAAACCGAGGACTGAGCGGAGTCGAAGCCCGTATATATTATCACTAATTTGCCCAAACACGAGCAATTCTACCAAATCCCTATCTTTAAGCACGTCTAACTAAACGAACCAAAGCTCATGAAAGCATTCAGATTTACACTCTTCAGCCTGTCAATCATTACACTACTTTGTTCTAGCTCTTGTGACACAAGCGAAGAGCTTGTAGAAGGAAGTGTTGAACCACCAAGACATCTTGAAATTGAACAAATCAATCAAGCAGTATTGACCGGAAATGGTGATGAGCCAGTGGGATCTGAAAAAGGATATGTCATTCAAACGCAAACGGAATGGGAAGATCTTCGCGAAAAAATGAATGCTGTAAATGATACGCAGGGTCAAGTATCCATTGATTTTGAAGAATCAACTGTATTGGCGTACTTCGATAAAATCCGGCCAAACGGAGGATATTCCATCGAAATAGTTCAAGTAATTGAATCAGATGAAATGATCAAGGCTGTGTATAGGTCAACTGCTCCAGGAGGTGTAGCGACAACAATCATGACGCAGCCCTTTCATATTGTGAATATCCCAAAGACAGAAAAAGCTGTTAAATTCCTTCCAATTACTGAATAACGAATCGAAGTTGTTCAGTGCTTCCGCTCACGCTGATGTTTAAGAAGTAAACTCCTGAAGAGAGGTCATTCACATCGATGAAAGCGATATTCTTACCAGGACTACCTGCTACTGTGTATGATTTCAGTTGCTTTCCAGTAATATCCGAAATCGTTAAATCCGTTGAACCTCCGTTGTTCAGGTTAAATTCAACATTGATTTCATCATCTGTCGGATTAGGATATAGCAAGGTTTTTGCAATTGCTGGGTTAGAGTCATCTAATCCAACAAGTATCGGGTCATCAGACGGCGCTCCTTGATACAGGTTGATGTCATCTAAGTACAAGTTATTTCCACCATCACTTTCAAACTCAAACTTGAATCGGAAATCACCACTGTAATAATTGCTCGTTACGTTGGTCATGTGCACTGTTGTCCAATCTGCAGCTGTACTTGGGAACCACTCGGAAGTGCTGTTCAAAGTTGACAGTTGTGGACCTGCTAAGGTTTTTCGTTGAACCCATCCGTCTTCACATCCTTGCGTAATGAATACTTTGAGTACTTCGTACGTATTATCGCTTCGTCTGCGATACGAATATCGGAATGAAAGTGTCATAATATCAGAAGGTGCCAGAACTGATAAGTCAACTGGTCCCGAAATCAATTCGTCTTCGTAGTTTCCAAACTGAGTAAAGTTTCGAATTCGCGCGCTCTGCGTTCCAGAAAGTGCCGCATCCGTAGTAATGACAAAGGCTTGGTTAGCGTCTGGATTAGCAACTGACCACTGATCATTGTTCACGAAACTCGTATGATTTTCGAAACCTTCGAAGTAGGGGAGTTGTGCAGTGTATTGCACGTAAATAGCATTTGTCGAATAAATGGAATCAATTCCAGCTCCGTTATCAACTACAAGCGCAACGTCGTAATCTCCCGGTGTAGCGTAACATATAACTGGATTTTGAGCTGTAGAAGTTGAAGGTGTACCTCCAGGGAAGTACCATGTGTAGTTTGATCCAGCTATCGCATTTATGGTTAAATCAGATACATCAAAACAGTGACCTGTTCCTCCTGCTGGACAATCTACGCTGAATGCAGCCATTGGCGGACTGGTACTACAATTGAACTCATTCGTTCCTTTCTCTATTGCAATAGCACGTTCTCCTCGCGCGTTGTTCGGTCCAAGTGCTCTTACGCTAAACCATCCGTTTGTTCCGGCAGGCATTTGGATCGTCAAATTTGATGCACTCGTTGTTCCAATAGAGTCCATGTATTTTGTTCCGAGCATACTCACTTCATACGCTGTAGCTCCAGTTACTGGATCCCATTTGATGTTTGCTGAATCTGGACAAATCCAGTCAAATTCGAGGTTAGCAGGTACATCAATCAAGGTAAAAGTCGTGTCCGATTGATCAGAAATTGTGTTTCTTGTTACTCTCACTTTTGTCAGTCCTGAAACTACGTTTGGAGTTGCCCAGTTGTAGAATCGTTGGTTGGAGGCAGCAGTTCCCGCAGAATTCCAAGTCGATCCATTGTCCAGTGAGTATTCAATCGTGAAATCATCTGTTCCTTCAGGAGCATCCCAGCGAACGGTTGCACTCGATGCATTATCAATTCCTTCCCCTCCGATAGGGTAGGTCACGGTAATTTCATCCCGCACGAAGTAATAAACCACGTAGTAGTCTTGCGGACCATCTGGAATTGCGAAACCGTCTATGTCGATGTTGTACGTTCCTGCCGCCGGATCAGTGAGTGTTACTTGCTCTACATTGTTCAAGTTGTCTATTGCTCGAACGGCATTCAAATCAACATTAGCTGGTGTATGATCGAGTACCCAAGGATCGTAGGAAATCAAAGCAGGGTCGGTCACAACCATGTTGATATCATTGACAAGGGCAATGCTTGCATTTGTAGCTCCTTCCTTATCCATCCAATAAACCATTACGCGCAGTTCTGAAACTCCCGAAGGAATTGTGACCTGATGGTTGTTACTTCCACCTTGCGAAATATTATCAGCAATGTATTGACCTCCTTGGATAATATCAAAAGCACGTCGCGCATTGATGCGCCCCCATCCAAATCTGAAATCGGGACCTGGGTTTCCTAAATCTTCTGCAGAATTTAGGATGGATGCTTTCATCAACGCTGATTCTGGATTATTTCCTCCGTTTAAGTCTTTGTATCCTTCGTAGAGTTGGGCAAGTACACCAGCAACTCCAGGACATGACATTGACGTTCCAGTGGCAGTAAAATAATCGTTACCAGGTCCGGTTGAAACCACAGAAGTTCCAACTCCGCAAATGTCTGGCTTGATACGTCCATCAGTGGCAGGCCCTCGGCTACTTGAACTATTTAGGAAATCGTAGCGGGATAAGTTTCCAACCGTAACTACGTTTTTTCCCATTTTATGTCCTCCGGTGATGTTTCCCCAAGTAGGTCCAGCACCGTAGTCATTTGGACTGCATGCAGAAGCTCCATTGTTTCCTGCGGAGAACACGTGGATGAGTGAAGGGCGGTCATAAATTTGGCCATCCAATTGTCTTGCCAGCGATGTATAACCACTGTTACAACCGTTACTGTAGCTTTTTGAAGTGATGACTACGTCTTCATTATCGTACAAGTTTGGAACGCTGTTGTAATTTCCATTCCCTGAACCGTAGACAAATAAATCTGCGCCATGAGCCATTCCACGGTTTTCTGGATCGAGGTTTCCGGCCCCCATAATGGTTCCTGAAACATGATCTCCATGCGTGTTGTTATCTGAAGTGGAACATCCCGTACAATTTGATTGATCGATTCGTCCAGTATAGTCGATGTGTGGACCGATGACTCCATCGTCTTGCATCATGACTTTTACACCTGATCCATTGTACGTTAAACCATTTCCGTTTTCCGTCCATAGAACGTTACTTCGATGATTGGCGCGAGCGTTGCCGTTTTCCGGTTCGGCTTCTGGCTGAATAACATCAAAGTAATGAAAGCTATTTAGGGCGTACAAGGCTTCAAGGTCAGTTAATTTAACGCGAACATTCAGGGTGAATTGACTCTCGTTAGTGATGGCAATTGATCCACCGATAGAACGAATTTGTTCGGTTGCATTTTCGACAGGTATTCCTTCGAAATAAGCTGCTACGAGTTCAATTTTATCTTCACCAAAAAGTGTCCAATGAGGGTATTCTTTGCGAGAAAGAAGACGAGATAGTTTGTAGTCATTAAGAATGGGTGAAACTTCCGCATTCTGGAGAGAAGACCAGTTTACATTCGGAGAAATCTTTGCGAAAAAAGCATGTTTGGGAAGATAATCAAGCAATTGAATTCCATTCAACGCAAGTTCTTTTTTTACGTGTTCGGTTGGAACCTCATTGAAAGAAACGATTCTGTAGAAATGACCATCGATCAATTCTTCTTGGTTCCAAGTAAAATCTGATCCATTATTGAGTGAATAAGTTCCTGATTTCAAGTGCAAAGAATGACTTTGAGAAAATAAATTACACGAAATCAAGCTAAATAGAGATAAGAGAAATACGTAGGAGAGAGAGCTTTTCATAATTACCTAATTGTCTGTTCCTATAAAAGTACGCAATTACATTCTATGAATAAATGAAATAATTAGGTCTCTCTGTGAATGCTAAATTTCTCTCGCGTATCCTTTTGGTAATTGTTGTCCTCCCCATTCAACAAGGGTAAAGCCTTCTCGCGTTTTCTGTAGCGGCATCAAATCTTGAAGTGGAAAATCAATTGCTCCATCCAATCCTTCAAACACCATACAGATGCGAATCTCAGTATCAGGCTTTGGAGAGACGTTCAATTGAGCTTGCGCCAGATAATCTTCGCCAGCGAAAGAAATCAAATTAAAGTCATTCTTTTCCAATGCTGGTAGCCAATAGATAATGAACTCATTTGCTTCTCTGGGACTCAAGCCGAGGAATTCAAGCTTTTCTTCTAGAAATGCCGTGGTTTCCTCCTTTGGAACGACAAACCCTTCTCGTATGCCTAAGGGGTGTCTTGGCTCTCCTTCCCAATACAACGAGTAATATTCCCGCCCCGTTTGATCAATGATGGTTCCGTCAGGGTGCGCTTGAACTTTCCATCCTTCTTCTGGGTATTTTGGGTAAGTGGTGGTAAGTTCTCCATCGTAGATTAATTTGATATCGACCTCTGTCGTTTCACTTGGATATAGATAAATGATAGGTTTTTCTAATTGTACATCACTATGAAAAGTCACGATTGCATCGAGCGTTAATCTGTCGCCTTCATTTAACTCAACTTGGACAGTGCAAGGAGTCATTCCAATCCAATTAACCTGCAATGTGTAGGTACCTGCGGAAATATTATTGATTTCAAAGAAACCGTCAATGTCGGATGCTGAACCAAGGTCGGTATCCAGCAATTTCACAACGGAGCCAATCAGTGGTTCACCGTTCTCATCGATGAGTTGTCCTTTAATTGAACAAGAATTGGAACCAAGTTGATCTATTTTATATCTAGTAATCTCAATGGAACCAGATGTATCAACCTTAGATGGTTTTATCGTTGATGCGGGTGAATTTTGACATCCTCCAATTATCAGAGCGATGAACAGGAGGGAGAATAGTACGATAGATTTCATATTGATACTTTTAGGTAAGATGACTTTTTCACAAATTTCCACAAGATAAGTCCAAAAAAATACCCAAACGTCTCGATACCCCAATAGCTATCGGGGTCGGGACAATTTGGGCATTTACGAATAGTGTTTATTTTAATTTTTTACCACACGAACGGTCATAGTATGTTCCTCAGTTTTGAGTTGAACAAGGTATACTCCCGCTTCGTATTCTTCGGTAGAAAGGGTAATTAAATCCTTTCCAGTTCCTTGGTATACCACTCTTCCGCGTGAATCGAACAATGTAACGTCAAATTCTCCTTCAAGCTCCACATTCAATTCTGTTGATGTTGGATTCGGATAAATATTGACATGATCATTAATAAACTCTTCCACTGACAAACAAGCGTCTACTTCAAGGTCTTCAGACGCTGTATTCGTACAACCGTTTCCGTCAGTAAACTCGTAAGTAATAGTGTGGACTCCAATTCCGGCTACTGCTGGATCAAACATTCCACCTGAAACACCTGGGCCTGAATAGGTACCACCAGCTGGAGAAGCTCCAGAAAGTGTAAAGGCAGGATCGTAATCACACACCAGTGATAATGGTGTTTGAGTAACATTAGGAAGTGGATTCACAGTAACGTTTGTAGGCGCTGAGGTTGCAGAACATCCGTTTCCGTCCGTATACGTTACGGTGTAATT
>JBGCDF010000056.1:0-10431 GCA_045105095.1 Crocinitomicaceae bacterium
TGTGCTCTTCCGATCTGAGCCGAACCCCGAACTAGATAAAAAAGTATTAAAACAAAAAAATGCACGCTTTTCGAAGCGTGCATTTTTCGTTTCACCAAGTGGTGATAGTTATTTAATCGTATACGATACAGAAGCTGAGATGGACATTCCTCTGTTCAAATAATCGAATATTTGAGATTGAGCATTGTATGACTCATAGTATCTTCTTTTTGCCTGGTTCAATAGGTTTCTTCCAGTAAGACTTCCCGACCAGCGCGGCGCTGATTCACCATCATGTACTTTTCCGAATCCTTTCGAAACTTTCAGACTTAAACTGTGGAATGGGCGTTCGAACACATCAGGAAGACCTCCTACTCCGATTACTGCTAATTTCTTTCCTTGAACATTATATGAAACGTTACATGAAAGGAAGAGTGAATCGTTGTTGAAATTGGCGAAAGCGTTGATGATGTATGGCGACTGTCCGTACATTGTTCGGTAATCACCGATAACTTCACCATCACGTGCATTCTGCTCACGTACTTCTTTCTCCGTGTAAGTCACTCCCCCTACTACTGTCTCCACTTTGTTCATGTCAATTCTAGAAAGAACATATGTAAAGTTTCCACCAAGTACGAAGCGCATGTGCTCTTTTGATTTATCATTGAATCCAATCGCTTTTCTAAATTCAAACTCTGCACCATACATATCTGCTGTTCCTGCGTTTACAGGAGTGAACTCATTTGGTGCAGCTACGTTCGCAACGATTTCAATCGGATTGATAAATCGTTTGTAGAATGCACTCGCAGAAATGATTTCTGTACGTCCGAAGAAGTACTCCCAACGGAAATCGGCGTTGTGAATCAATGTTTGTTTCAAGTCAATGTTTCCATTGTAACGACGGCCTTGAATCGGATCGAAAATCTGCGAGATCGAGATTTCACGGAACGATGGACGGGCTACTGTTTGCGTGTATGCCAATCGGAAGTTCGTGTTTCGGTCGAAACGCGATGAATCTGCCACTCCTTTCATCTTGTACACCATGTTCACAGAAGGAAGTACATTAATTTTATTCAATACTACTTCGTTTACGTATCGTGGAGCATTTGGATCATTTGCAGCATTGTTGTCCTGCCCTGTATAACGGTTTACGTTTCTTTCAACTCGCGCACCGTATGTTGCCGAGAATGCATCATTGAAAGGTAATTCGTTCATTACATATGCCGAGTTGGTCAGCTGATTCGCCGCGTAGATGTTCGCTCGCTCAATTTCACCAACAGCAAACGTTCCTTGTCCACTTCCAGATACCGCAGGGTCAAATGGTGTCCAAAGATTCTCTTCCTCAAAGAACCAGTTCGGGTCATTTGGAACTTCGTTTGAAGTAGCGTACAAACGGAAAACATATTCATATGTATCGAATGATCTTTCCTTATAAGTTGTCAATCCACCAAAAGAGAGTGTACTCTTCAATGAATCTTTCCACACTGTGAACTTGCGCTCGAAATCGAAGCGACCGCTTAAGTTGTATTCGTTCAATGAACGGAAGATACGACGAACGTCTGCACCAGCTGACTCTTCCCATAAATAGATTGGGTCTTCACCAGGTAAAGTTTCATCTGAAAGCTCTATCGCAGTAGAACGAATGTCCGGATCAGAAATTCTTGAAATCGTTGGACTCAATTTCCAAACTAATTTCCATTTATTCTTTTCATCAAGGTAGTGCGTTCCCGTAAGGTTTGCATTCGAAACTGAACGTTGCGAGTACTGCAATCCTTGCTTGAGAAGAACCGCCTGATTACTGTCATAATTCGTTTCTGTCAAATTCGCAGCTGAAGACGTTCCGTTTTGCGTATGGAAGAAAGTCAAAGCGAATTTACTTTTACCAAATTTGATCGATTGACCCAATAAAGCCGTCCAAAGAACATTTGATTCCGTTTGCTCACCTCGTGAAGTACGGTCGCGGAACAACTCATTTTCTGAGCGATCTGGATCTTTGATAAATTCATTGTACTCAACATCTGCAAAATACGTATGTGATGAACGATAATTCACTACAAAGTTGTATCCGTAAGTAACTCTTGAAGAATCTTCCAAGCCGTTATTTACATAAAAGTCTTTTTGATTTCCTGTTCCAAACGCATAGTTCTGATTCATAAAAGCAAATGATTTCTCAGTTGCCATCGTTTTACCGAAGCTTTCAACGGCAAGCTGCGTGGAAGCATCATTTTGAGATGGATGCGGAATACTAAATAATGGATTTATTGGAAGCTTTCGCGACCCATCATCAAATCCTAAGAAGTCAAGAGAGCCACCTTGGTAAGAGATAAAATCAGGATTGAAGGTTGCAAAGGTGTTATATCCCAATGCAGCCTTCGCATAGATCGTTTTTCGAGTTGGGAAATTTTTCGTTTCAATATCGATTAGTCCTCCTGTGAAATCTGCAGAAAGGTTTGGAGTAAACGTTTTATAGATCGTAATCTTATCCACCAAAACTGTTGGGAAGATGTCCAATTGTACTGAGTTTCGATCTGGATCTAAACCAGGAATGTCCATTCCGTTCAAGATGGTCTTTGTGTAGCGATCACCTAATCCGCGGATGTATACGTTCTTACCATCTTCTACAGAAGCTCCAGGAGTTGTTGCTACGGCAGTCGCAGCATCACGTATTCCTTTTTCTTGCATGGCTTTGCTTCCAACGATATCTGTCGATCCTTTTGCTTTTGAACGTTCTTCATCCAAGGCCTTATCTGATGTTGGAGGTGCTTTAAGTGCGGTTACGACTGCTCCTTCCACTTCCGTCAACGCGTTAGACATTTTAATATCAAGGATGAGTACTTCACCTGCGACTAAGTCAATTTGACGCTCCTCTTCAAGATACCCATCTAGGGATTGTGAGAACTTCAATGTGTAACTTCCAGGCCTTAGACTCAGACTGTAAACTCCATCTAAATCTGTTCGCATTTTTCCTTTTCCGTTGACAGCAACAATCGCATCAACAACAGGTTCACCCGTTTTAGAATCGGTAACCAAACCTCGTACAATTTCTTGTGCATTTGAAGAAAATGAAACTGCCAAGAGGATAAAAAGGGAGTAAAAATAATTGGTCTTCATTGTTGTTAGTTTAATACAAAATGTCCGCAGTTAACGACTACAGACATTTTGTTTTGCAAATCTTAATATATACTTAAGTTGAAGTAATTTATAGTTTACCGTTAATTGAACACCACGTCCATCCAGAGAATGTAGATGAGTTCGCTCCAGTTGCTGATGTAGAAGTCATTGCTCCTTCAGCGGCCGTTTGATCTGTTGAAGACACTGTACAACCACTCACTCCAGCGTCATCTTCAGAAGTTGTGTAAACAGTAGCTGCAGTAAACTCAGATGCTGTGAATGTTAATGTTGGAGTCGCTTGAGTCAAATAAGTGAACGCATCAGCTTTCGGGTCAGCGCAATTGTTTTGGTAAGAAGCACGAATCTTTGCTTCTCCCATTTTCACATTGTTCACAGTCCCTTGTGCTTTCGATTTGAAATCTCCACGAGCTTCACCACCACCGAACGTATAAACTGTTCCGTCTACTAGAGAGAACATTCCTCCAGTATGAGTAGATCCTTCTGGCCCATCAATCTCCATTGCTTCATCAGAGTTTGTTCCGTTAATTACCATGAAGTTTGTAACCGTTCCTGCGTAGTTCATATCGATGTCTACACCGTCATCTCCTTGGAAACCAATCAAGATGTTCGAAACGTCTACTGTTCCTCCGAAGAACTCAACTCCGTCATCAAGGTTTGATACGATCTCGATATTCGAAATAGAAGTTCCTGATCCAACACCACCAAGTGTTAATCCGTTAATTTCGTTTCCAGCACCGATCAAAGCACCACCGTGACGGATCGATACATATGCCATTGTTCCTGAGTTATCCGCTGGATCAGATCCTCCATAAGCTCCGAAGAGATCAGAAACTGGAATTCCTTCGACTTGAGCAAGAACATCTCCATCCGCTGCTGAGACAGGAGCATTACCCAAAATGATTATCCCACCCCAAAGACCTTGATCAATTTCAGTAAGATTGGTTCCTGACAACTGTCCTGGCTCAATATTATCTAACGTTGATGTAAAGATGATAGGCTGTGAAGCCGTTCCAACCGCGTTTATTCGAGCACCTTGCATTACAACTAAAGCGGATGCCAACGTTCCAGAACCTTGTTTCGCTTTGATGATTGTACCTGGCTCAATCGTTAACGTATGACCAGCATCAACAATTACTTTTCCTGCTAATTCATACACTTTATCTGCGGTCCAAGTTTCCGTTTGGATGAAACCGGATTTAACAACTGTGTTTCCATCCTCGTCAATATCAGTACCAACACAAGAACCGTCGTCTTTTTTAACACTTGCATCATAGTTCAAAGCTGTTGGATCAGTACATCCTTTCTTACAAGAAGTAGTTCCAAGTGCCAGTGATGCTGCCATGATCATCACTCCGAATTTTAATGTTGTTGCTTTCATATTTTTTTTGTTGTTAGTCCCGTTATTGTTTTTTTGGTAAAGGACTGCTTCTTCAAATTTCTGATGCAAAGATGAGGGGTTCTTGTGAAATTGGCTTTCCCTTACTCTTAACATTCTATCAACCTTAGGTTACCTAAATGTTACCACCTTTCAGGAACCCTTATTTAACAAAGATCTAGGAGGAAAACCATCGTTCTTTCTCCATCTTTTTTCTTTGATTTTTTTTGACATATCTCCTTACAAAAAACGACCGATTTAATCTCTTAACATCATGATAACACATGTTAGTTTTAACTTAACACAAGCATAAGATCGAGTTAAGAACGTCCAAGACTTCAGCACTTAACTTTGAGCCAACACAATATTCAACGGATGCACACAGTATTATTAGTAGATGATGAACCCGATGTATTAGATTTCCTTTCTTATACAATTGGAAACGAAGGATACCGGGTTTTCACTGCAACAAACGGACAAGAAGCAATCGAAAAAACAATAGAAGTTTCTCCTACGTTAATTATCATGGACGTCATGATGCCACTAATGGATGGTATCGAGGCATGCATCAGTATACGATCCAATGCGACCATTAGTCAACCCATTATTTGTTTACTGACTTCTCGTTCAGAAGATTACTCGCAAATCGCAGGTTTCGATGCGGGCGCAGATGATTATGTATCAAAACCTATTCGTCCGCGTTTACTACTGAGCAAAATAGGTTCTCTCCTCAGACGACCAACAGCTGGCGTTGATATTTCGGTAGATACAGATGGAGTTGTAGTGGACCGTGAGTCATACATGGTCAACGTTGAAGGAGAAAAGCTCACCCTACCTAAAAAGGAATTTGAGTTGTTGGAACTACTCGTGAGTCGCCCTGGGAAAGTGTTCACACGTGAGCAAATCATGTCCATTGTTTGGGGAAATGATGCCATTGTTGGAGAGCGAACGATAGACGTTCACATTCGAAAACTACGTGAAAAGCTGGGTAATAACTATATTCGCACTGTAAAAGGCGTAGGTTACACGTATAATACGATTTGAAGAATTTAAAACCCATCACACTATTACTCGGCGGAAGTTCTATTCTGGGAGTATTGGTTTTCATCTTTTTGCTCGTTTCCGATTTGATCACAGGGGAAATGAACATGACTTCATTGATCCTTACGCCAATCTTTGCTGCAGCTGCGGCTTACTTCATCTTTTATTTCTTCATCAAGTACTTTATTACTGAGCGTTTACGGGTTTTGTACCGCTCGATTCGTAAAGGGAAATTTGGTGGAAAGCAGATCAGAAATTTCAAATTATCTGACGATTTAATTACCAATGCGGAAATAGAAACGCGTGAATGGAGTGATGAGCAAATTGCCGTGATCTCAGAATTAAAAGAACAAGCTGCCTTCAGAAGGGAGTTCCTGGGAAATCTCGCGCACGAGTTGAAAACACCCGTATTCTCTATTCAAGGCTATATTCTTACCTTATTGGAAGGTGGATTAGAAGATGACAGTGTCAACCGAAGTTTCTTAGAAAGAGCTTCGAAAGCCACCGATAGGATGTCCGCTATTCTGGAAGATCTGGATCAGTTGACAAAATTCGAAGTGAACGAAATTAAATTGGATTTGAAGCACTTTGATATCAAGGAACTGGTTGAAGATTTGTTTGAAGATTCGCGTATTCGCGCTAAAAAACGCGATATCACTATGAAATTTGCGCGAAACTACGACCCGATCTACGTGCATGCTGATAAAGGCAAGATTGGACAAGTAATCAACAATCTTCTCAATAACTCCATTTCTTATGGAAACAAAGGTGGTACGACCAAGGTACGTTTTGATACCTTCGACGACATTATTACTATCGAAGTTTCCGATGATGGTTTAGGAATCGACGATGCCCACTTAGCGCGACTCTTCGAACGTTTTTACCGTGTCGAAAAAAGTAGAAATCGTAACGAAGGAGGTTCAGGGCTCGGTTTAGCGATTGCCAAGCACATCATCGAATCTCATGGACAAACGATTAATGTACGAAGTACACTTGGGGTGGGAAGTACTTTCACTTTTAGTTTAGATAAGGGAAAGAAGTAGATACGTCGAACTGAATTATGTACCTCAGGTATTCAACCTACTTTATTTTCAGTTATCAGATTCGTTTTTTACTGGTTATGATTGAGCGTTGTTTTTACACAAGTGAACAACTATTCTATTCGGATTGACCTTCCTTTTTATCAGACCACAGCACAGATCGTTTGAAACCAAGCAATAGCGAAATGTTTCGATGACGTGCAGGTGTTTCGCTTTCGAGTGTATTCGTCAAGCCAAAATCATAGGATCCAGAAATATAGAAGATGTTTCCTTTTTCGGTTCGAATACCCGCTCCTACTCTAGCCAGTGCTGAAAGATCTATGAGGTTCAAGTAATCCAATTCCCACTTATAACCTTCAACAGTCGTTCCGTCGTTCAGCGAAAACGATTGGCTGGAAACGATCGTATTTGAATAGACAGAGGCCCTCAAGCCGATTCCTGTAAACCCAAAGTACTTGTTTTCTCCGAATTCTATTCCTACAATTTCTGATACACTTAGGTAGTTATGACGTACTCGCTCAACAGCTCCTTCTCCCAACACTGTCCCAATTTCATCTGTATAAATTAGCTCTTGTTTGAACCCTTTGTTTAGATATCCAAGACCAAAAGTAGAAGTGAAATTCTTCTTTTTGTACTCATAGAATGCACCAACGGAACCTGCATTCAGCGTATTGTAATAGTCGACGTCTTCTCTTACCGTTTGCGCAAACGTTGGACCTGCTTCAATTCCAAGTAAGTGTGTTTGTGCCGATGATGAAAAAAGTAAGGTAGTTCCAAGTAGTGTTAGGAAAGTTCTCATGTCATTTGCAACGTGCGCATTACTCCTTTATTGTCTGACAAAATGTATAAATTTCCTCCTTCGAATATTGGAGCGAACATTCACACCACTTCTAACGTCGTCTGCCTCCAGAATATGTCATTGCTTCTCCTTTTCCAAAACTATAGCTGAAGCCCAATGTGATGAATCTTCCCCTTTGAGAGAAGCTGTAGAGGTAGAAATCCGTTTGATCAATCACGCTTTCACGAATACGAGAAGCGAAGATATCACGCACTGAGAAATTCACGACGCCTTTCCCCTTCCAGAGTTTTTTTCTCAAGCCTAAATTAGCGAAGGCAAATCCGGAGACTCTTCCTTGAACCGTTACAAATGATGATTCGTAGTTTCCAGTTAACTCCGCATCCCAGCCACGTTTAAACTTGAATTTCGTCATGACCCTTGTTGACCATTGGTCTCCTTCAAAGTCAAAATTTTGTTGCTCAAACTCTCCCAGGCGATTAAAGTATCCGTAGTTGACATCACCATTAGCAGTTAGCCATTTCGCAATGGTATACTTCCAATTAAGCTCTATTCCTACTTTGTGACTTACCCCGATATTAACTGGCGTAGTAATTGAAACATCATCGTCAAAATAGGTAATTCGCTCCTTGACATTTGTCTTGTACAGGTAATATAAACTTGTATTGAGCATAAACTTCTTCCAGTAGAAAATGCTCGTTAGTTCGTAGGAATCTGCAAATTCTGGTAATAAGTTGGGGTTTCCTGTCCAGATATTGAAATTATTTCGAATGTTGAAAAATGGGTTTAAATCCCACAATCTAGGTCGGAAGATGCGACGAGAGTAGCCCGCTTGCAATTGCACTTTCTTTGAAAACTTGTATGAAGTGTGGACTGTAGGAAATAAGTTCGTGAAATTCTGATTGTTCATCTCATTATTCGCCACTAATCGGGTGGTCAAATCTGTGTTCTCAACTCTCAAGCCAAGTTTCGCTCCCCATTTGTCGTTTTCGTATGAACCCGTAGAATACACACCAAGTACCTTCTGATTGTATTCGAAATTATTCGTGAAGTTGGAGTCGACCACAAAGCCCGTGATTTCCTCATCAAACACGGCAAAATCATTTCCGACATCATTGATTTCATACATTGCCCCAGACTCAAGCATCCAATTATCACTAAGGGGATTGGTATAATCTAACTTTAATGTTTGACTCAATTGATAAAAAGTCGTTTCGGTTTTTTGATTTCGAATCGTAGTCGTTCCAACAATATCCCTATTGACGAAATCAGACGATTGAGCTTTTCCGAAATAGCGTCCAAGTGAACTGAATTGAAGCGTGTGTTCTTTATTATCCTTGAATTCTTTCTTGTAATTTAAGTCGTATTGATATTTCGGATTAAGTGCAGATGTCGTTTCCGTTCGTTGAAACTGAGAGATTATCTGATCATTACTATCGTACACGGTGATATTCGTCTCCGAAGGTTGTTGCTCTATTTCGTATGCAAAATTCCCTGATAGGGTAATCGTGTTATACTTGTTGATGTAAAAATCCGACCCTAGTGTAATATTGTAGAAGATTTCATCACGGAATGCAATTCCATCACTTATGACGGATGTTCCGCTCACTAAATCTCTGTTAATGTTCTCTTGAAAGCGCGGAAGAGATCGATATCCTACTCCAAATTGCGTAAAGAGATTAACTTTCTTTGTTCGATAGTTAATACTACCACCGATTGAATGATTGTGCGGCACGCCTGTGTTAACGGATATGGAACCATTGAACCCTGTGCGTTCATCCTTTTTGAGAATAATATTGAGAATACCTGAAGTTCCTCCTGCATCGTACTTGGCTGATGGATTCGTGATTACTTCAATGGATTCAATCATATCTGCTGTAATGGTTCCAAGAGCGTTGGCGGGATCATCCGATAGGACAGATGGTTTTCCATTAATCAAGATCTGAACTCCGCTGTTTCCTCTTAGTTTGATATTCCCTTCTATATCAACACTTACGGATGGTACATTATTCAGTACTTCCATCGCCCCCATTCCAGTCGAGCTAATGTCCTTACCAACATTGAACACTCGTTTGTCCAGCTTAAATTCCATTGAGGATTTTTCCGCAGACACTTCAACTCCTCCTATTTCCTGTGCTGTTGAAGTTAGGCTAATTTCACCTAAATCAACAACTCCGCGCTTTGACGGGATATTCTCAACCAACTTTTCATCGTAATTGAAGAAAGTGATTTTTAAATGCACACTTGACGAATCCGTTTTCAGCTGGAAACTCCCGCTCTCATCCGTTGTTGTTCCATCCAAGACGGACATTGTCGTAGGAGAGATGATTACAACGGTAGCATATGGAATTGGATCTTTAGTAGCTTCATCCGTTACCTTTCCCTTAAAGATGGAGGTTTGCGCAAAAGTCAAGCCTGACGTTGGCAGGATTACTAACAAAAGAACTACTCGGAAGATGTGATACATTGACTTTTAGTTATGTTTTACAAAGGAAATATGTTTTTCCTGAACTACCTGAATATTTGTTGCCCTTTCTTGATTAATCTTGTGTTCCTTTCTGAATTATTAGCATCTATCTTTTATTGCGTGAATTATTTAGCTTTTTATTAACGCATTTTTCACGTATTCGTGATGTATATCGACATATATCGATATAGCATTATTTAGATATTGATATATCTCAATGTATGATTATGTGATGCTATTGCAGTTTGATGATCTATTGCCTAGTGTGTGATAAGTGAACTTATTCCATAAAAAATCTGGCGACCTTACTATGTAAGACTTCTTAAAAGCGGCGCCCTAGTTTGTTGACAGACAAATATTTACGTTCCCACCAAAAGAAACATTTTTCCTGAAGACTTAAGGGACAGAACGAGCTGCACTGTTGAAGACGAGCAATAAATCGATAGATCGATATTGTAAGATACAGTTGACTGATGAGTGTTGTACCTTGAGAGAAAACAAATAATCTGAAACAAAAAAAGCTCCTTCAAATTAATGAAGGAGCTCTTAAAAGTGGCGTCGACTTACTCTCCCACCCTCAAAAGGGCAGTACCATCAGCGC
>JBGCDF010000057.1:0-3393 GCA_045105095.1 Crocinitomicaceae bacterium
GAATATATCAGTGATTGTTCTGAAATTGATGACATCATCGTGTTTTTCTCAACTGGAAAAATGATGGTGACGAAGGTCTCAGATAAAAAATTCGTTGGCAAAGGAATCATGTATGCCAATGTTTGGAAAAAAGGAGATAAGAGTACAGTGTACCACATGATCTATCAAGATGGTAAGGGAGGAGCGACAATGATGAAGCGTTTCAACGTTAACTCAATTACGCGCGATAAGGAGTACGATTTGACCAAAGGAACGAAAGGTTCAAAAGTTTTGTACTTCAATGTTCATCCAAATGGAGAAAGAGAAGTTGTGACGGTTGTGTTAAGAGCTCGCCCGCACTTGAAACGCCTGAAATGGGACATTGATCTAGGAGAATTATTAATCAAGGGTAGAGCGTCTGGAGGAAACCGCGTAACAAAAGAAATCGTTTCCAAAATTATTCAGAAAGAAGTTGGAGGGTCGACATTAGCGGCGCGTAAAATTTGGTACGATGAGGTTGTTGGCAGGTTGAACGATGATAAACGAGGTAAATTCATTGGATCGTTCAAAGGCGAAGATAAAATCTTAACAATTTATAAGTCGGGAGAATACCGCTTATCCCATTTTGATTTATCACTCCACTTCGATGATGATATGATTCACATTGAAAAGTGGGTTCCAGAACGTCCAATTTCAGCGGTTTATTTTGATGGATCGAAGGAGATGCATTACGGAAAACGATTTGTATGTGAAGTAACTTCTGATAAGAAAGTGTCTTTCATAGGAGATGATGAGAATTCCTATTTAGATGCTGTTTCCACTGGATTTAAACCAAGAGTCCGCGTTGTGTACAATAAACTGTTGAAAGCAACGAAAAACTTGCCAGACACAATCATTGAGATGGATGAGTTCATCGATGTCAAAGGGATGAAATCACAAGGGAATCAAGTGACGAAACTCAAAGTGAAAGAAATTGTTCTAGATCACGATATTGAAGGAGATATTCCTTGGCCTGAGCCAGAAAATCCTGAGCCGCCAGCACCAGAACCTGAAGCGGGTGAATCAGCTGAAGGGGGAGAAGAAGCTCCAAAAACGATGGAGTGGGACATGTCGAAGAAAGAAGATGACGATAAAGATCAGAAGAAGTTGTTTTAGGAAGATGAATTTACGTTAACAAGAAGGCTTTAAAATCTGAATAACGTGAAGTGCGGAATTTTATTCCGATTTTCCTGAATAGTGATGAACAATGAAATAGCAGTTTTCAAAGGATTCTACTCCCTTGAATATTTATGGATAAACCATTATTTTTGTATTCCTACGGATGATTTCTCTCCATGAACGAGGAAAGGATATTCGTTCTCCGCGATGAACGAATCATTTTAAATTAATACAAGATGAACACGACAACAGAAAAATTGTCATCAGCGGATTTAGTCCAACTAGAAGATAAGTATGGCGCTCACAATTATCATCCCCTCGGAGTTGTTTTATCCCGTGGAGAAGGTGTACACGTTTGGGACGTAGAAGGAAAAAGATACTACGATTTTTTGTCAGCTTATTCTGCAGTTAATCAAGGGCACTGTCATCCTAAAATTGTTGGAGCAATGGTGGAACAAGCAAAAACATTAACCTTGACATCTCGTGCTTTTTACAACGATGCATTGGGACCTTATGAGAAGTTTACAACAGAATACTTCGGGTTTGATAAAATGCTTCCAATGAACACTGGTGCAGAAGCGGTAGAAACGGCTATCAAGTTATGCAGAAAGTGGGCGTACGAAGTAAAAGGAATTGCTCAAGATCAGGCGAAAATTATCGTATGTGGTGGAAATTTCCACGGACGTACAACGACAATTGTATCATTCTCTGATGATGCAAATGCTAAAGATAATTTTGGACCTTTTACGCCTGGATTTATCCGAATTCCTTACGATGATACAAGTGCTTTGGAAGAAGCATTGAAACAAGATAACGTTGCTGGATTCTTAGTTGAACCAATTCAAGGCGAAGCAGGAGTATTCGTTCCTTCAGAAGATTACTTGGCGAAGGCAAGAGAATTATGTACTGCCGCTGGCGCGCTTTTCATTGCGGATGAGGTACAAACAGGAATTGCCAGAACAGGATCTTTACTAGCTGTTTGTGGAGATTGTTCATGTGGAAATACATGTCAAAAAGACCCAGAAACATATGTACAGCCAGATATCCTAATTCTTGGGAAAGCCATTTCTGGTGGAGCATATCCGGTATCAGCAGTTTTAGCGAATGATGACATCATGCATGTAATCAAACCAGGTCAGCACGGTTCCACGTTTGGAGGTAATCCAGTAGCGGCAAAAGTGGCTGTTGCAGCTCTAGAAGTTGTAAGGGACGAGGATTTAGCTGCGAATGCAAAGCGTTTAGGTGAGACCTTCCGAGCTGAAATGAATCGTATCATTGAGAATACTGAGTTGGTATTGAAAGTACGTGGTAAAGGATTATTGAACGCAATTTTGATCAACGATACGGAAGACAGCGATACAGCGTGGAACTTATGTGTTGCGATGAAAGAAAACGGATTGTTGGCAAAACCAACTCACGGGAACATCATCCGTTTTGCTCCACCATTGGTGATGAACGAAGAGCAATTGATGGAATGCGTTGCAATCATCGAAAAAACGATCATGAACTTCGAGAAGTAAACATACTAAGCAGTAGTAACTGCATTAGAATAAATGAAATGCCCGCTAGCTTTGTTAGTGGGCATTTTCTTTATAACTCTGGTGGTATGAAACGATTTCTACTGCTTTTGAGCCTTTGCTCACTTACGAATGTATATTCGCAAATAATTGAACACGATTGGACACGCTCATTCTATTCTGGAGGCAGTTCTTACACGCATACGAATGGGATCACTTTAACAGATCTAGGATACGTTTATTCAATGCATAGTTTCAAGGATCTATGTTGGGGAGAATCCGACGAGATTATGTTTAATTCCAATGGAGAAGAGGATATAATGATAACTAAAACCAGTGATAATAGGACTGCGATGTGGGAGAAGCAAATAGGAGGCCCTGGTTTAGATTATCCTGATGCAATCGAACAAATGTCAAATGGGGACATTATCGTTACTGGAATCTTCTCAGATAGTGTAGATTTTGATCCAGGGATTGATGAAGAATGGAGAGTTTCAAATGGTGATGTAGATAATTTCATTCTTCGCCTTGATGAAAATGGGAATTATATTGACTGTCAGGTTTTTGGAGGGAGTGGATACTCATATATTAATGATCTAGTAGTTACAGAAAATGATGAAATTTTAGTGTGTGGTTTATTTATGGATACAATGAACTTAAATTTAGCATCACAAGCGGAAATACTCGTTTCAGATAATGGTTATACGTCCTTTATTTCGAAGTTTGACAATAACCTCAA
>JBGCDF010000058.1:0-3355 GCA_045105095.1 Crocinitomicaceae bacterium
AATCTGCATTCGCAGGTGGTGAAGCTGGAGTTATTTTCGAAGGTGAAAAACGGTTTGATTTAGTTGTGCGTTTGGATGAGAAGTACAAAAGTGGAATTGACGATTTAAAGGGCTTATTTGTTAATCTTCCAAATGGAACTCAAATTCCTTTGAAGGAAGTAGCAGAAATCGCGTATCAACCTGGCCCGATGCAAATCAGTCGAGATAATACCAATCGAAGAACGTATGTAGGGATTAATGTCAGAGGAAGAGATGTGGCATCATTGGTCGCTGAGATTAAAACCAAACTCGATGCCGAATTGGATTTGCCTCCAGGATATTATATCCGATACGGTGGTGCTTTTGAAAATTTAGAGCGTGCGAGTAATCGCTTGAAAGTTGTTGTTCCAATTGCGTTGGTACTGATTTTTCTTTTAATCTTTCTCGCGTTGAGGTCGTTCCAACAATCTCTGATGATTTACATGGCGATTCCACTCGCTGCAATTGGAGGAATCTTCTCGCTTTGGCTTAGAGATATGCCATTCAGTATTTCCGCAGGAGTTGGATTCATTGTATTGTTTGGAGTGGCGGTATTGAATGGGTTGGTTTTAATCAGTGGCTGGAATGAACTCAAAGAGGAAGGAGAGAATGATCTGGATGTTCGAATTCGAAAAGGAGCAAAAAGAAGAATCAGACCAATATTACTGACAGCCCTTACAGATGTGCTTGGCTTCCTTCCAATGGCGATATCTACATCTGCGGGAGCAGAAGTGCAACAACCCCTCGCAACAGTCGTAATTGGAGGAATGATCACAGCGACACTTTTAACGCTTTTCGTTTTGCCTATTCTCTATCGTTGGATTGAATCACGAAAACCAAAACAAATGAACTTAAAACCCATAGTTGCAACTGCTATTGTACTCGCTTTGTTTCTCCCTTTTAACGCTGTTTACGGGCAACAAGATACCCTCACCTCATTGGATCAAGTGATGGAAATCGCGTTGCAAAAAAATGGTCAGGTTCAAAGCTCTAAACTCCACATTGAAATTAATGAGCTAGGGAAGAAAACAGCGGTAGATATCAACAAAACAGATGTCAACGTTCAGTACGGACAGATGAATAGTTTCGAAAATGACTTTTCATTTGATATCAGTCAGCAATTTGCGTTTCCAACGCTCTATTCTGCGCAACGAAAACTTGCCAACGAACATGTAGCTGGAAGTGAAATTCAACTGGCAATAACAGAGAATGAGCTGAAGAGAAATATTCGTCAACTCTGGATGCAATTAACGTACCTCTATGAAGATCAACAATTACTGAATTTTCAAGATAGTTTGTACGTTAATTTCTTGAGAGCGGCTGAATTGAGATATGAAACGGAAGAATCTAGTTTCCTTGAAAAAACCACGGCTGAGACGAAGGTGCTTGAAATCCAGAATAAGCTAAATCTTGTGCAATCTGACATACTGATATATGAAAGTCAATTACGTGTATTAATAAATGACAGCATCGTGTATCAATTCAAACCTGAGTCAATTCGAAAAAGAGATATTACTCAGATGTATGATTCCGAGTTGGTGTCTCAAAATCCGCAATTAGCCTACTATGATAATCTGATTAGTGCAGCGAACGCTGAAACTTCTGTTCACAAGGCTGAAATGTTACCTGATTTCTCCATTGGATATTTCAATCAGTCGATCATCGGAAATCCGACATCAAATGGGAGTATTGCAATTTCATCTGACAGGTTCTCGGGAGTGCAAGCGGGAATTTCAGTTCCTATTTTCTTCGGTTCATACAAAGCAAAAATCAAACAATCAAAACTCAAAGCGGAAATTGCCGAGGTCAACGCAGATTATAATAAATCGGTGTTACTCAATTCTCATCAGCAATACCTTAATGAGCTGTTAAAGCAACAAAGTAGTTTGAACTATTACGAAGAGAAAGCCATTCCGCAAGCTGACATTATCATCGAAAATGCGAACAAGAGTTTCAGAAATGGCGCTATTGACTATATCGAATTCATTCAAGCGATGAATCAAGCACTAGAAATAAAGTTCAGCTACCTAAAGACATTAAACAATTACAATCAGGCAGTTATCAGTCTTGAATACCTGATCAATCAATAACATTAAAAAGGAAGAAATGAAAATCTATAAAACAACATTATTACTTCTCGCAATAGGGCTTTTTATGGCTTCTTGTGGAGGTGGCGCGGATGATCATTCTGGTCACGATCATGGCGAATCAGGACATGATGAACACGAAGAACAAGGAGAAGGACATGAGGAGGAAGTTCACTTTTCTGAGCAGCAATTTGCATCAATGGAAATGGAAGTGGACACCATGAAGTTTCGGAATATCAGCTCGTATGTGCAAGCAAACGGACAGCTCGAAGTTCCTCCACAAAATGAAGCCATTGTTACGGCAGTTATTGGTTCAAATGTCAAATCAATAAAAGTGATAGAAGGTGACAAAGTTAAAAAGGGGCAGGTCTTAGCATACCTTTCACATCCCGACCTTATCTCCATTCAAACTAAGTATGCTACCAACTGGAATCAATTGGAATACTTGAAAGCGGACTACGAACGAAAAAAGAAGTTGCTTGAAGAGAATGTTGGCTCTGGCAGAGAATTACAAAAATCAAAGTCGGCCTATTTCTCAATGAAAAGTCAAGTGAAAGGGGATGAATCAATATTGCGTCTTCTTCGAATTAACCCAAAGAAAGTTCAGGAAGGAACAATTTATAGTCAAGTAGCTGTAACGAGTCCTATTAACGGGCATATCAGAACTGTAGAAGTGAAAACGGGGCAATTCATTCAGCCTGAAAAGGAAATGTTTGAGATTGTAAACATCGATCATATTCATGCCGATTTGATGGTGTTTGAAAAGGACATGCACAAAGTCAGAGAGGGGCAAACAGTGAATTTTACTACGGAATCTGCTCAAGGTAAAGAACTACAAGCGAAAATATACTCAGTAGGGAAAGCCTTTGAACAAGACCCAAAAGCGATCCATTTACATGCAGAAATAGAAAACAAAGAAGGTTTGTTGATTCCTGGTATGTATATCAATGGGCATATAATAACGGAAGACGTTGAAACCTATGCCTTGCCTGAATCGGCAGTTGTTAAGGAAAGCGACAAATACTTCATCTTCACAGCCAAGAAGGAACAAGATGATGGTGAAACAGAGTGGGCATTTCAACCCTTAGAAGTAAACGTTGGTGGAATAGACAACGGATGGATTGAAATTAAACCACTGTCTGATTTACCCGATGGAATTCAGGTTGCATATAATAATGCCTATTACCTCATGGCAGAAATGAAGAAGAGCGAAACCGAACACACACATTAAGTAAATAAAACAATTAACA
>JBGCDF010000059.1:0-10164 GCA_045105095.1 Crocinitomicaceae bacterium
CAATTACATTATTTTGATTTTGAGCGACCACTGCTGATCCTTGACCTTGCGTTAAAGTAATGATGGTCGGTTCCGCATTTGCGGCATTCGTAGTAACAAATTCTGCATTTCTTCCTGTCGCTCCTTGGTGGCTTAACCACATTCCATGGCCTTGGCCAGTTTGAATTCCAGCGTACACTCCTCCATTGATGAAAGCTCCGGTTGGAGTCGCTGTTCTCACAACACCGTCAAATGCAAAGACATCGCCTCCCGCAGTAGGCGCCGCTGGATTATCTACAGCCACAACATACACTCCTGTACCGTTGAATGTACCTAAATCGATAATATTACCTGTTCCTCCCGCTAACATCAGATCAATCGAACCAATTGTAGCACTATTCAACACATTGAAGACACCAAATCCTGAGGTAACATCATTGTAGATTCCATCTCCTGTTCCATTTTGGAAAATCGTCAGTCCATCTCCACTTCCTGCATGGTCCACATAATAACCAGCAGCGGCTGAGCCAGCATTCGCCATCGTTACGTATGATCCAAGCCCTAATCCTAATTGATCAATAAAAAGGCCTGTTGTACTCGCAACGGTCACCCCGTTCATACTTATGAGTTGACCGTGAGCTGTGGCACCCGTCCCCAGCTGTAAAAATCTTCCCGCTGCTATATTACTTGTTCCGAGTAGATTTTGAACGTGCAAACCATAGCCCGTTCCACTATTCTTCAACCAAACAGAAGAGCTCCCATTGGTGGTAATGCCATGTGTTACCTCAACGGTATTTCCTGTCGTTTCTGTTTGTACGATATCCAATTTGCTGTTTGGCGCTGGTTCCGCGATTCCGACGTTTTGGGCGGTACTTAATCCCGCTATCACGCAGGAAAACATCAATGCTGCGAGGCATGCTTTCATCTTATCCATGACTTTAGTCTTTAATTATTTTTCTGTGAACTATTTCACCTGTTCTCAATTCAGTGACCTGAACGATGTAGACTCCGCTCGCCCAATTCTTCGAATTGAGTGCGAACACGTTATTTCCGGTATATCCTTGAAGAACACTTGACATAACCTGCTGTCCGGCACTGTTCAATACCGTTAGTTGAATTTGCGACTTCAAATCAAGCGACAACTCCATGAACAAGGCTCCATTTGTTGGATTTGGGTAGAGCAAAATACTCTCTGAGAAATTGT
This sequence comes from Crocinitomicaceae bacterium, assembly GCA_045105095.1. Taxonomy (GTDB): domain Bacteria; phylum Bacteroidota; class Bacteroidia; order Flavobacteriales_D; family Crocinitomicaceae; genus UBA4466. The sequence goes on from JBGCDF010000059.1 coordinate 1,184, forward strand.
CTGAACCTTTGAGCATCGCATTCACGAGCGGAGAGTACTCACTGAACAAATCGAAATCAAAGGATTGATAACGGTAGTAGTAATTTTTGTTGCGACCGACGTTGTAATCATCGTATGAGTAATCAATTTGAGATTGAGTAGTTCCCATAGCATCGATGATCGCTACAGTTTCAAAGTCGATTCCGTTCTCACTGCGCTGTACTGCATAATAGTCCACGTTGTATTCCGATCCGACTGACCATCCAATTTCAATATGATCCACCTTAGGATTTGCCCAGATATTGATCAATTCCGCTGGAAGTAAAATTTCCGATGCGGCGACTCCGAACTGTCCCATACCTAGAAATCCTGCACGGTCCAGCCCAACGACCGTTGGCCCGCAATCATTTGCTGTTCCCTGAAGTGTATTATCTTTCGTGACGACCCAAATTGACTTAACTGGAAAGTTGTCGTCTTGCGGCCACACCCTTGTTTCGTAGGCACCTGTTCCAGCTCCTGTGATATCTGACATTACCCATTGACCATGATCAACGCCTCCCCAATAATCGATAATGTATCCGCTACACTCCGTTGCGGCAGGAAAGGTATTGTCCAATCCTGTTTGAAAGTACCCTGAAATCACATCGTAGTTGTTCGCTCCGAAAATCAAGTTCATGTATTGCATTCCTCGTTGCGCTGCTCCACCAGCTGGCTCCAAACCTAGAACGTAGTTGTAAGTCCCTCCAGCGGCAGCAATAGCTCTGCGGAAATTTCCCTGAATGTAGCCGTTATCGGTTCCAGACATGTTTCCGCCAGTAGTAACAGTGTTATCAGTTAATCCGCCTAAACCCGGGTTCGAATTCATCAAACCAAAGGTCGCCGAATAACCGCTCCCATTTGCCGGAATAGCCGTTGGATCGTGTGTAATAATCCTATTTACAACAGGTGATCCCGGACCATTGAAGTCCACAGAATTTCGAACATCTGCAATGTTTCCAGCACCATTCAACCAGACGATGCCCTGATCATTCGCTAATTGCAGGTTATAGAATGAGCCATCATTTACACCAATTGCCGCCTGACCACCACGTACCGCATAGCTTCCAGAAATATACTGGGTCTGTCCCGCATTGACATCATTATTGATGAACAAAGCAGTTCCAACTCCCCGTTGCTCAAATAAATTATCGGAAAAAGCGTGACCTTGAATTTCTACGAATCCATCATTTCTGAGTAAACCTGAAGTTTGATAATTATGGAAATCACCCATGACATAGATTTCAGCTCCTGTTTGGACAGTAACTGCAGCTCCGTCGTTATAAAATTCGTTATTGTGCTGAGCAGAAATTGCTTGCGCAAAAAGTGTGAACACGAAAACACAAAATGCCTTCATAATGTAGAAGTAGAAAGTTAATAGTACGGCCTTGCGACCTAACACAATTTACGGAAGTTTTTTGGTGTTTCCCAAATTATAATTAAAACTAAACCGTTTAGCCCTTATATTTAAGGTAGATACGATATGCTAGCAAAGCTGGAATTCCGAGGATAAAGATCGCAACCATGGCCCAACCTTTACCTGTTAAGCGGAAAGATTCGACGCCTTTCATGTCTGCTTCATCGAGTCCGATACCAATGAAATATGATAGGCTCATCTGTGTATCAATTGTGTAATCCTGGAGTTGATTCACAACGTGTATTTCTCCATCAAAAATCCTGATTGGGAAAACAAAGAAAACAATAGCCAATACGACTGCAGTAATCACAAAAATTGCCAAAGCTCTTGTTTTCGTAGATGTCATTCTCGTTTCTTATTTGTTGAGAACAAAGTTACTCTTAATTTTGCCATCAATGAGAATGAAGTTAGCATACTTTTGTAGTTCAAATAGCTGGGGTGGATTAGAAATGAATCACCTACGTAATGCCGCATGGATGCAAGAACGCGGTCATGATGTACTCATTTTGGGACTTGAAGCTTCACCGATAGATAACTATGCTCAACAGATCGGCCTCCCCTTTATTTCAATTGAACCGCATCGCAGATGGTATGATTTCAAAGCGGTAAAGCGAACAAAAAAAATTCTGGAATCCGAAGGAGTTACTCATTTTATTATCCGCAAAGCTGGAGACATGAGCCTTGCCGCAGGATTGAAGTACCGTATGAAAACGCAACTGCACGTCTCTTACTTCATGGAAATGCAGTTGGGCATCAAAAAGAAGAGCATTTTTCACACCATCCGCTACCGATACATTGATGTGTGGTCTTGTCCTCTCAACTGGCTTAAAGCGCAAGTCGAAGAGCAAACGAACTTTCAGAATAAACTGGTCATAATTCCGTCTGGAATTCAGTTGGATCAGTTTAAGGATATGCCATCCAAAATGGTAGCAAGAAAAGAGCTTGAGCTTCCCGAAAAAGGGATTATACTTGGAATGGCGGGTCGTTTTGACCCTAAAAAAGGACAATTGGTATTGCTGAAGGCCATGCTGAGATCAAAGCGTACAGACTTCTCAATTTTATTCATGGGAGAAACTACTCAACACGAAGGCACGGACTATGAGAAATCATTGTTTCAATTCATTGAGGAAAATGCCTTGGAGGAGCGCGTGATATTCCGTCCCTACGGATCAAGTTTGACCTATTTTTATCGAGGTATAGACTGGATGGTGATGGCGAGCGAATCGGAAACTGTTGGAATGGTTACCATCGAGTCGCTAGCATCGGGAACACCTGTACTAGGAAGTAATGCTGGCGGAACGCCTGAAGTAATGCATTCGAATGAAGGTGGACTATTATTCGAATCGATGAACCCAGACGATTTAGCGAAAAAAATTGATGCATTTTTAGAAAATTCCCTCAGCTTTGATTCTGAAAAGTTACGAGGGCTAGTTTTACAAAACGACCATCAGGAAATATGTACCCAAGTGGAAGCTGTTCTTGGCTTGAATGACACACACTAATTCTAATTTATTCTCGTTAACTTAGTCGAGATTCGACAGTCAGATGAACTTATACTCCAACAAACAAAAATGGAAAATCGCTCTATTGATTTTCGCTCTTCTCGTAGTTGGAGCCTCCCTTTTTGTGTCGAATCGCATTGTTTCCAAAGTCGCTCAGCGTGAAAAAGCCAAGGCGACGCAATGGGCTGGAACAATCAAAAAACGCATCGAGTTGGTGCAACTGACTAAGAATACATTTTCAGAGTTGCGCCAAAAAGAACGCGAAAAAATGCAGCTTTGGATTGATGCTACGAAAGAAGTTTCTGCTGCAACTAGTCTAGATGGATCTCAGAATTATGACTTCCCGCTAAAAATTATTGCTCAGAATGATGACATCCCTGTAATCGTCTTGGATGACGAGCGCTTCGTTTCAGGAAGTCGAAATCTGGGATTTGATACCTCAGATATTCGAAAGGCACATCCGACGATTTCTAAATCGGAGATGTTCGAAATGTTTGATGATTCTTTGGTGAAGTTAGCGGATGAATGGGAAAAGGAAAATCCTCCCTTTCGAATCGAGATATACGAAGGGCTCTTCATGACATACGCTTACACCGATTCAAAAGAAATCGTTCGACTGGAAAATGAACGAGATTCACTCATTAAGGCATTCAATAATGATTTAATTAACAACAAAAGTTTGGTTCCAGTAATGCTGGTCGATTCAAAAACGGACGAAATCGTTGGAACGAATATCGCAGAGTTCGAAGGACAAAATAATCGATCGGAAAGGAGCAATTTGAAATCTCAAAACCCTCCGATTACGATTGATTTCGATAATGGAGAAAAGAACTTATTGTATTACGGTAACAGTCCTGAATTGAGACAACTTCAATACTTCCCCTATATTCAGTTTCTGGTGATAGGCCTGTTTGCGTTTATCGGATACCTCATCTTTAGCACGTATCGGAAGGCAGAACAGAATCAGGTTTGGGCTGGAATGGCGAAAGAGACGGCTCATCAATTGGGAACTCCTCTTTCTTCCTTGATGGCGTGGATTCAATTGCTCGAGGCACAAGGTGCCGATGAAATGGCGACCACAGAAATGCAAAAGGACATCGTTCGATTGGAAAAGGTAACGGATCGTTTCTCTAAAATTGGTTCTGGCGCGAAGCTCGACAGTTTTGACATGAGCGATACGGTGAGAACCATCACCACGTATCTGAAACCTCGCATTTCGGATAAGGTAGAATTCACGGTAGATCTACCTGAAATCCCCGTAAATGCAAAACACAATGCCTCTCTCGTTGAGTGGGTCGTTGAAAACATTTGCAAAAACGCTGTAGACGCTATGGAGGCTGAAGGGAAATTGCATGTTTCGCTTCAAGGATCACCAGAATGGGTGCACATCGATATCAAGGATACAGGAAAAGGGATTCCTTCGAATCAATTTAAGACCATTTTCTCTCCAGGGTTTTCCACGAAAAAACGCGGCTGGGGACTTGGACTTTCACTCGTAAGAAGAATTGTTAAGGAGTACCATAAAGGAAAAGTATTCGTGCTGGAATCTCAAGTTGGAAAAGGAACAACGTTTAGGATCTCTATTCCTGCGGATAGTTAAAATGTGACTGCTAATTTCTTAGGAGTCGGAAAACACCCAATCTCAAGCGTATTTCTACTAGATTTTATTTCTGGCACTCTTCCAACTAAAAATAATCCATACTTTCGATTCATTATTAACCCTCACTGAATAAAGAAAATGGCAAAAAAAACGCCCCCAATTAAAACGAACTTGTTTAGTTTTAAGACATTTCGTTCACCAGACAAAATTGCGTTTAACGAAAAAAACCAACACTTTATTCACCATCCAGACGAGACGAAAAGTGGATTTAATCAATGTCCTGTTCCGCGAGAGGGAGATACTTCCGATAATACTTGGACAGAATTTCTCAATGGGTTTAAACCAGCCAACAGCTATAAAGAAATCAGAACGATAAACCCTGAACTATACGATTATTCTTGCCTGCTCATGCAACAAAGGAAAAATGATAGTTCAAAAGAGCAATTGAAATCTGAATTACCTGAACCTCTTACAGAAGAAGTTCACTTAAAAATATGGGATGAACTTTTTGTTCAAACGGCATCTCAAAAATCAAAAACGGCTCGTCAGGCTTGCATTCAATTAATTATTGCCCAGCATTATTTACAAAATAGGGAAACACTAACTCTAGCTGACATTTCAATATTAACTGTTGTCATTCCTGAGAGTGTCATCAACTGTTTCAAACCTTGGAGATTTTCCAAATGTGGTGGAGAATTGTTCGGAATTCAAAACCTTGGTGTTCAAGAATACCGAAGAGTAGAACAAACATTGTGTTGTTATGTCCCTGGTGAAGTTTCGCACATTGAAAATGTCATGGCTCGCGAGTACAAAGAAAAAAGCACTCGAAACTTATTAAGAACAGAAACGAGTACCGAATTTACGACAGAAACAGAAATTGAAAACATCAATGACACCACGTCAACTGAACGTAATGAACTAAGTTCCGAAACGGCCAAGGAACTCCGAAAAGATAAATCATTCGACATAAGCGGTTCGGTTAGCGTCACAAAGGACTCTAAAGTATTTGGCAGTGTTACGGCAAATGTAAGTTCTGGATATAATAGTAACTCCTCCTCTGCACAAGCGAACATCGAAGCGAAAAACTACGCAAAAGAAATCACCGAACGTGCGCTTGAGAGAGTTGTTCAAAAAACGACTGAAAAGAGAACCTTTAAAATGCTCAAAGAGTTCGAGGAAACAAACAAACATGGGTTCGATAATACGAGAGGGAAACAACATGTTACAGGAGTTTACCGATGGGTCGACAAGGTGTATGATAATGAACTTGTGAATTACGGAAGACGCCTACTTTTTGAAGTCAGTGTTCCCAGCCCTGCCGAGTTTTACAAAAAAGCAATGGCTTGGAAATCAGCAACTACTGAATCTGCAGTTGCTGTTCTATTTCCTCCGAAACCTTTGAAAGACCTACGGATCAATTCATGGTCTGATGTTAACAATGAAACCATTCAACTAGCCAATGAGGAATATGGTCTCAGCATAGAATCATATGAGAGTGAGGTGCAATTTGTAGACGTAAGTTTTAATGCAGAAACGGATCACTTTCATGCTACAAAAACAAATGTTCAAACGGCAATTGTCATTCCCAGTGGATTGGTCGCTGATCGCATTGATGGAATCGGGAGCTTTCAGCACCGAGGAAATGTGAATACAAAGGCGTATCTAAAGTTGATTATTGGAAGTGGTCAAGTCTATCGAGGAGATTACAACTCTGGCTCAAAACAAACGGATAATTTCAATATTAACCTTGATTTGACCCCGAACGCACCTGGTTCGCTTTCATTTGCTGTTTCGTATAGAAAAGTGTTTTCGTACAGTGGATCATTCAAAGTGAAATGTATTTCCGATCCAGTTCTGTTCACGGAATGGCAAGAGGAAACATATCTTGCTTTGCAAGCTGAGTATCAAAAACAGCTTGATGCGTATAACGCAGAATTAGCTCTTCAGCAAGCCGCTCAACAGGCCGAAGCAGATCAACAGGAAAGTGAGAATTATAGCAACGCTTCTATGAATCGTTTAATAGAAGAACGAGAGCTGAAAAGACTTTGCATTGAAATGATGAGTGCTCCCTATTGCTATGATATGGGTAAAAGTTTTAATGAGTGTGCAACGCACGAATGCAAGTCAGAATGTGGTGAGGTCAAAAATGTAGTACCTGATGTTATTCAAAATGAAGCTCTCGAAAAGTACGCAGAGTTTATTAAGTTCTTCGAAACTGCATTTCACTGGGAAATCTTTAGTTACATCTTCTATCCTTACTATTACAATTCGAAATGTCAATGGTCAGAATTGTTGCAGACTAAAAATGATGATCCAATTTTTGAAGCATTCTTGCAAAGCGGAATGGCAAAAATCCTTGTTCCCGTTCGCCCGCAGTTCGAAAAAGCTGTCATGTGGTATATCGAGACTGGAGAAATCTACACCGACGAAAATCTTGTTCCAGAAATTGATGATGATCGCTATCTATCTTTATTGAAGGATTTAGCCAATCAAGAAGAAATCAAAGTTGAAGGGAAATGGAAAACACGCATACCATCTACCTTAACAATTATTCAGGCAAAATCGACTTATTTGGAAGATGAGCAAGGACTTCCTTGTTGTGACGAAGATGAAAATACTGCTGAAGAGGACAGATTATTTGGTAGTGATGACCGTTTGTTGGAAAATTTAGATCCACAACCTGAATAGTAATGGGAAAGAGTATTTTTGATTTAACGGATAAGACAGGATTCACAAGTACTTGGGATGGCGACTGGACTAGGGATGATTTCTCTAGTCCATCCTCTTCTTCCGGAACAAATTACACAAAACATCTTGTCCAAAAGTACACGCATCCGAAAAAGGATGGCTATAAAGCAGCCGAAAAGAAAGCTCGAAAACAGTGGAGAAGTGCATACAATGAATATAAGACGTACTATCTACAAATAAAGAAAATTAAGCCCGATGCAACCGACAAAGAAGTTTGGGATTCCTTTTCAACCGCTAACAAAGAAGAATTGAATAGATTGAAGGATGTCTATCAGGACAACGAAACTCTTTATGAAGATGCTAGCATAGAAGAAAAACAATGGAACAAGTTAGATACCCATATAGAAGATGTTGTTCATGACTTCAACCAAAGAAAAGGATATTCAGGAGATAGACAACTGCATCCAAGCCTAGTTAAAGCTCTTATGTTTACGGAAACTGAGATGGGAATGAGTCCAAAATACAGAGAATGGATGGAGACCTACCCTTCAACACGACCAATAGCTCTCTATCACTTAAATTTGGGGCGAGTAACCAATTATGAGTCTTATAATGACGCTGTGGCTGAATTTAAAATCCCAGTAAATTGGAAGACTAACTACAAAGTTCTTGGAAACAAAAATGATGTCATGCTTTGCGCAGGGGTTCTGATGATAAAGCAGAGATACTCCATTGTACCAAGTGTAGTGAAAAAAAATTCCGCACATCTCAATGGCGATATGTGGTTTAATGCAGTGGTTGCTTATAAGGGTGTTTCCGCAGAGGGAAATAGAAATGCCAAACGAGTTTATAAGTTATTCGAGAATGGTGAACATCCGAACACCGATAATTTCAAACTATACTAGGCGTTATGGGAAAATTTAATTTACAATTGGTAGGAGTTTCAATTATCCTGTTATGTCTTGGATGTAACCAGCCAGCTTCTAACAATTCTGATAAGCAACCTCGTGAAGAAGTAGAAGTAGATATCATTGAAGTGTCCCCAATTACGTATTATGATTACCTCGATACAATCAATATTAAGTACTCCCACATTCAGAAAACTAATACGCATGACTACTCAGAAAATTGGGATTTTGATGGTGACGGAAAAAAAGATTCTATTCGTTTCGAAAGCGACGGAGGAGCGCACTTGCAATTCTTTCTTGTCATAAGCTTGAGCTCAGAATCACACCCTCAATATTTCGATTGGATATTCACAGACGATCCCTTGTTACAACCTTTAGACTCCCTTCCTGAAACATCAGCAGAATACACGAGTACAAATTTCGTTGTGAGCGATTTCAATGGCGACGAACGAAATGATATTTATATTAATGTTGGAAACTATGGTGAAAGTCTTCCAGACAATTTTGAAAAGTTAGGCTTAAATGATTCTAAAATAGTTTTGTTCTACGATAAAAAATCATCGTCTTTTATCGCAAAAGAGTGGAAAGGATCATGACATAGTTCAATATTTAATCGCCATTTTTTATTCTTCAATTAACGTATTCATTATCGATGGGGCACGGTTAAGTTGTTTTATTATTGCATGAGCGAGCTTTCAGATAAGCTAAGAATAATGGCAATAGTTATTACAATCAACTTTACTATCTTATCAAAAGCTTAAAGAAAAAAGGATACACCTTTTCAACTATGAGAAAATATTGAATTTATGAGGTCGTTTATTCTATTTCTGGTTCTTTGTGTTAGTTGCACT
>JBGCDF010000060.1:0-5590 GCA_045105095.1 Crocinitomicaceae bacterium
CGGTTTCAAACGATGATGGGAGGAACATCTATCAAATGGAAACCTTCCGAGAAAACGAACTTAGATTTCTACGCAACGGCCTTTAATACAGACGAACGCGAGTACTTCACCATTCAAGGGCAGTACTTCATCAACGAATTAGAATCTGATCCTGCGAAGGAGGAATTTGGGGATTCGATTGCCACACTCGGAATCGGAACATTTTTGAATCACGCTAGAAACCGTTTAAATGCAACCATCTTCAATGTTTACCATCATGGAGATCAAGAGCTGCACAAAGGCTTTTTGAAGAGAGATAGCTCCATCATTGCAAAAAGTAACTTGAAGTGGGGAGTGAACTTCCAAATGGATGATTTCGTTGATCGTTTGAGTGAATGGAGAATGATTGATTCAGCAGGATATTCCGTTCCTCAGGATACACCGAACGAGGTGAAATTGTTTGAAACGATTAAAGGAGATTTAGCATTGCAATCGCAGCGATACACGTCTTTCTTGCAATTGAATACGCAATGGTCGAAGAACAAGAAAAACTATCCAGTCGAAGTACGAAAGAAGTACAAAGGAGCAGGAGGGAAAAAATACTACAAGACCTTCCGTGATACTTTCGATAACTCAGCTTCGAGATGGGCGTTAAGCATTGGTTCGCGTGCGGGCTACACGACGGCGAATAATGAATTTTACATTACACCTAGAGCTTCCGTAAATTATTCTCCTCGAACACACATGGTGCGTGATACCTCCATCATTCGTAGAGGGGTGAACCTTCGATTTGCGACAGGAATGTACTATCAACCTCCGTTTTATCGTGAATTCAGAACCTTTGATGGTAATCTGAATATGAACGTTAAATCGCAAAAGTCCGCGCATTTCGTGGCAGGTGGAGATGTATATTTCAATATGTGGAACCGCGAAGTTCCTTTCAAATTCACAGCTGAGGCGTATTTCAAACATTTATGGGATGTCAATCCGTATGAAATTGAAAACGTTCGAACGCGTTACTACGCAGAGAATAATGCTGTTGCTTATGCCTACGGGATCGACTTAAATATTTACGGTCAATTCGTGGATGGGATTGAGTCCTTCTTCAAAGTAGGCTTCTTGCAAACCAAAGAGGATATCCTGAACGATTATTACGACGAGTACTACAATGCCGCAGGAGAGAGAATTATTTTTGGTTTCAGTGAAGATCAAACAGTTGTGGATAGTGCGCGAATCTACCCAGGATATGTGCCGCGTCCAACAGATCAAATCATCACGTTCGGTGCATTGATTCAAGATCGTATGCCGAAATATGAGAGCTTCAGTGTGCAAGTAGGAATTCAGTACGGAGCACCTTTACCATACGGCCCGCCAGATTTCACGCGCTACAAAGACACACTTCGTCTAAAGTCGTACTTCCGAGTGGATATTGGAATGTCTTACGATTTCTTGTACAAAGCGCAACAGGAAAAACGCGAGACTTTCTGGACACGCAATTTCGATGATGCCATCCTTTCGTTCGAGGTATTCAACTTGCTAGGTGTAAATAACGTTCTCTCGAAACAGTGGATTCAAGATGTTCAAGGACGTTTTTATTCTATCCCCAATTACCTGACGCAACGTCGATTCAATTTGAAGATGATTCTGAGATTTTGATACAATCAGGTCTCAACTCAATGCGCTGTCAACAAATGCACTAGAAGTGTATAAACATCCAATAATTTTAGAGTATTGTAGTTGTTCAGACGCATCGAAGGATGGTAATTTTGTAGCGTAAGGTTAGCTCAATGATTGGTTAACCGTTTACGTCTAACCAGAATATTTAGTTTACCACTAAGTTTCGCAGTAAATTTGTAAACAGTATGAAAACCTTACTCAGTTTACTATCTATCGCTTTTACGTTCACGTTAAACGCACAAGTGTCCTCAGTTGATCCGACGGAACAATGCGCTACGAACAGCGTTATTGAGCTTCAAAAAAGTTCAGTTGCCCTCTTTGATAAGTATCAGGCTGCTCAGGAACAAAAGATTCGTGATCAAATTGTGAACAACCAAAGTAAGCTTCTGGGAGTGGACGAATTCGTTATTCCAGTGGTGGTACATATTGTCTATAAAGATGCGAACGGAAACATACCATACGAACAAGTGTTGTCTCAAATTGATGCGCTAAACGCTGCATTCCAAGGAACCAATAGTGGGCTTTCGACACCGATCCGATTTTGTTTAGCCAAAACTGCTTTGGGTTCAAACAACTGGACGGATCCAACCAATGAACCAGGAGTGATGAGGTACGAGGACATCAGCCCCAATTCGATGTATGCTGATCATCAAATAACGCATCAAAGCGCATATAGTTTGCTTTCTCTAACACATCCGAATCCGAGCACTTTTCCTTTTGAGAACTACTTGAATATTTGGGTAGTTAACTCGATCAATTCTCCTGCGCTAGTGCAAGGATACGCGCCTTTGCCTATAATGCCTGAGATAGGAATTAACGGGTATCCCTTGGATGGGGTTGTGGTAAGAAGTGATGTCTTTGGTGATAATGCTAATCCTGCATACTGCCAGTGCTTCAATTTGGCCAGTACTCCTGTCGATAGAACCTTAGGAAAAGTGACTGTTCATGAAGTTGGGCATTATCTCAGACTCTATCATACCTTTCATCAAGGCTGTACAGGAGGTCAACAATCAGGAGCTTCAGGAAGTGGCGACTGCGAACTATTTGGTGATTTCGTATGTGATACACCTCCCTGTACTCAACCACCTACTGCGAATGCTTACTGCAGTTCTGGTCAGGTCAATTCGTGTACAGCACCGTTTGAGAATCAAATAAGCTACCCATCTAATATAACCATGGCTGGGCCTAACGATGGCTATGATATGGTGGAAAACTATATGAATTATGTAGCAGATCCTTGTTACGCGACATTCTCAGCGCAACAGGTTGATAGAATGGTTGCGTTTATTCAGAACTCACGATTTATCCTCACTTCGATGGAAAACCTTTTCAATGTAGGAGTAGTAGGAGCAAATGGATGTGTACCACCTGAGTTGAGTGCAGTAATTACGGGCCCAGTTTCAACATGTACGGATTACGATACGCCATATTCAGCGCCAGTCGGTTATGGATATTCGAATGCTGCTTTTTCATGGACCGTTACTCCGAACATTGGGGTTCAATTTACAGGAGGAACTAACGCAAATGATCCATCGGTGAATATTTTCTTCGCTAACCCAGGGAACTATACTATTACACTAACAGTTGTGGATGCGAATGATGTTCTTAGTAATTCCATTGACGTGACCGTGTCGACTTGCTCACCAATAATGAGCAGTCAAAGCAATTGGTATTTTGGAAAATTTGGATCCATCGATTTTAGTTCAGGAATCCCCATTGTTCAAACAACTTCATTGACCAATAATACCATGGATTCTGCTTATGAACAAGCAGTTACAGAGTCTGATCCGAATACTGGAGAATTGATTTATTACAGCGATGGTCAGAATGTATGGAACTCCGATCATGTCTTAATCAATCCAGGCGCTCCTCTTGAAGGTACTGTGTCCACATCTCAAATTATTTCGGTTCCCAATCCAGCTAACTCGGATCAATATTATCTGATTATCCCAACGATAACAACAGCGTTTGGACCACCGCAATTTGCCTTGTTGGATTTCTCTGGAACTGGGACTATCGCATCAACAGGATACTTGGATATGCCTTCAGGATCTGGGAATACTTCAGAATCGATCACGGCAATCCCGCATTGCAATGGAACCGATTATTGGATTATTCTTCACGGGGATTTCAGCGATCGTAATTTTTACGTGTATCGTTTGTCCAATCAAGGTTTCAGTAATGCTGACTTTACCAGTTCAACACCAGATGTTTATGATAACAACGGAACGCCATTTTTCTTAGGTTCCGATATTGGGTTTATTAAATCATCAGCCAGTGGTAGTCGAATTGCTATGAGTTCACGTAATTTTTCAGCTCCGTTTGGGCAGGCAGGAATCGCTACCTACGACTTTAATACAATTACAGGAGAAATAAGTAACGAGAATGTACACAGTACGTCTCAGTTTTACGCGTGTTCGTTCCCTCCAAATAATGAAGATATTCTGTATGCCACGCATACTGATGACAGAGTCTATCAGATTAACTTGTTAACTGGTGCTTTAGTAGAAATCGCTCCACAAGGTTCTGCTCAAAGCATGCAACTGGCTCCCGATGGGAAAATTTATTTATCCAAATATTGGAATTCAATACTTTCAGCGATAGAAGATCCTGACAATTTAAGCGCGCCGAGTTACAATAGCAGCGCAATAGACCTTTCTGCAACAAGCTTCAGTATCAAAGGAAATGGACTGTTAGATTTAATAGATGCCGTGAAGCCTAGCCCGATTACTCCAGATTTCACGTTTGTATACTCTCCAAACTGTACGGATGTTGAGTTTGAAATTGACAATTGTTGGGAGACGTACGAAATCGCTTGGAACTTTGGTGATAATTCGATCTGTTCCGGAAACCTTAATGATCCGATCGTTTGTCCGAATTCGCAGGGAACATTCCGAAATCCAACGCATACTTTCGCGAGTGGAACATACATCGTTACCTTGACCATTACGTTTGGAAGCGACGTACAGACCGTTTCTCATCAAGTTACAATCGGTGCTTCAGGAAGTCCGATTAATGGACTGTTTGAAGTGTGTACAGGAGAAATAGTTGAGTACTCAACTCCTTTTGATTCCTTGTATACGTACGATTGGACAATTACGGGAGGAACATTCTCAGGAGGAAACACAAGCGCTTCGGGATCCATTGTTTCAGCAAATTGGTTGACTTCAGGTTCTGGTACAATTACCTTAACAACAACGAATACTCAGGTTCCTACTTGCTCGGCAACAGTTACGCAAGATATAATTATTAAAGAATGTCATTTGGGATTGGATGATTTAGGCGCGAATAACATATCCGTCGCGATTTATCCCAATCCATCTGATCATGTTATTACGATTGAGTTGATGAACTTGGATGTATCCGATCAAAGCCAGCTCGAGTTGTATGATCTCGCAGGAAAATTAGTGTATTCGGCTGTTTTCAAGGATAAACAAATGAGTATTTATGTGAGAGACTTTGCTTTAGGCACCTATTTTGTGAAGGTTAGTACACCTTTGGGAAGTGTTCAAAGAAGAGTTGTTTTTCAGTAACTCATCAGCTTAAACAAAAAAACGCCCCCGAAGGAGCGTTTCTCTTATGTGAAAACAACGAGTAGTTATTTTACAGTAAGCTTGTATTTTTCAGTTGGATTTAACGGACAGAAGTACTCGTATTCCCCAGCTTCCAAGGTTACGATGCTCGTAAGTGATGATGTTCCATTCGCTACAGGCGCTTTTACGTAAGCCTCTTTGATGTGATCCGTCGCTTCGTATTTTCCTTTTGGTACGAGTACAAATCCTACTTCGTGATCAACACCATCATTCGCAATTTCGAATTGGTAGCTTCCTGGAGCAAGTTTCACTTTTTTCTTTGTGAATTTTCCCGGTGTTTGTGCCAACTTGATCGTTTCCACTTGATCTACAACCGTTAACTTGTACTTCGGTGTTGGATT
>JBGCDF010000061.1:0-3606 GCA_045105095.1 Crocinitomicaceae bacterium
ACCAGCGCCCCTGGGACACCATGTCCTGTGCAATCAGCCGTCACGTAGGCAATCGTGTTTTCATTCAATTTGTCCACCCAATAAAAGTCTCCGCTCACAATGTCCTTGGGTTGGAAAAACACAAAAGAACTTGGGACAAGCTTATGAAATTTCTCTGCATTTGATAGAACGGCGCTTTGAATGCGCTCAGCATAGTTCACACTTGCCATAAAATCTTCGTTCTTCTCTTTTAATTGAGCTCTCTGTTCTTCAATTTCTTTGGTTCGTTCTACCACCTGAATCTCCAATTGAACATTGGCTTCTTCCAATTGAACCACCAATTGTTTCTGCGCCTTCTCTCGTTCCTCTTGCAGAGTTTTGTAGCGCCCTGCCATTAGGATCGCAAGGAAAATCATTTCCAATAAGGTTCCAATCTTCAGTGCGTTTCTTGAAATGAACGGAATATTCAGAACTCCGAGATTTCCTAATACGAATACCAATCCACCAAGTACCAAACATGATAAACCAGCCAGGAAAAGGCTACTCACTTTTCTTTTTCTACTCTGAATAACACCGGCGGCTATCATAAAAACTAAACTGAGGAGTGAGAATCCATTAATCCATCGGAAAGGATACTCAAAAGTAACTTGCGGAATCAATGAGAGAATAACTGTGATGACAACAAGCGTAATAAGTACTGTTCTTACCCCTTTCAGAAAGCCTGTTAGTGCCAAATAGCGCGTAGCATATTCCAACCCCAAAACGACCACGCACCCAGCGATAAAAATGACACAATGCTGCGTGAAATAACCGCCTGAAGTGAAGACGTACTCGTGCATAAATCCATCCACAGAAAATTGCAGAAGTCCAGAGAACAACGCATACAGGACATAAACGAGGAAGAGCTTTTCCTTCAACATGAGGAAAAAAGCCATGTAAATTATAATCACGAAAAGAAAAATCCCCATAAATACTCCCATGAAGATCTTTCGGTCAGAATCGGTCTCCAAAAAAGAATCGTACTGATAAAAAGCCGTCGGTAGATCTAGGTTTTCCCCTTCACCTTTTATGCGAAGAATGTACTCACGACTTTCTCCATCGGGAACGGACAAAGGCAAAGCACTCACATGTGTGGGCAAGCACTTCGCAGCAAATGGAATAGCATCTCCAGACTTGAACGTTTCTCCCGTCTCCACGCACAATAAGTCAACATAATTAGTAAAAGGTCGTGCGGTTTCAAAGATCAAGGATTGATCCTTTCCACTTTCATTTTTTAAGACAAAATGTATAAACAGTGAAGATGTACTGAAATCAAAAGCTGACGGGTTTTCGCTCAAACTCTTTCCTTTGAGGTTCGCTTTTTGCTGAATGAACTCTTCCAATTGCAGGTCATCATCAGATGATTCATAGACCGTAAACTCATCTGCTTCAGTCATCCCAAAATCCGACTCATCTTGATCAATGACCAACACATCCTGACCGAAGCACGAAAAAGTAAGTACGATAAACAGAAATAAACTAATTCTCATAAAAAAGTTCTGACGATACAAGTTAGGAGAATAATCTGTATAGATTCATAATACGTCGGAGAAATATTCATGTACAATTCCCTCTGACAGGTTCTTAAACGCATGGAGTATTCGTAAATAGTTAAAAATCGGTAATAGGCAACATACTTCCCGATTTCACGGTTAAAATCCTATGATTTCTATTATATTCGTGCAAAACATAATTCTAATTTAATCCTAAAAACAATGAAAAAGGTTTTATTCGTAGGAGCTTTCGCTTTACTTAGCTTAGCTTCTTGTAAAAAAGACTACACATGTGAGTGTACAACTAGCGTTGCTGGAATTTCAACTTCAGCATCTGCAACAATCAACGATACTAAGAGTAACGCAGAGGAAGCTTGTGAAGCTGGAAGCTCTTCTTCAACGGTTGCTGGTATTACTTCTACTGTTTCTTGTGCAATCGTAGACTAATACACTTACCGTTTTTATATTATTGGGAGAGGAATTCGTTCCTCTCCTTCTATTTTTACAGTAAATTCTTCCATGGAAACCATATTTACAGATCTTGGATTAGGCTGGACACTGAGTAAAATCCTCCCGTATGTACTTTTTATCATTCTGGGGGTATTCATCTTCTGGCTAGCACAGAAAAGAATCAGCTCAAAAAAACTCAAGTGGATCTCTAGTTTAATCATTTTGATACCCGTGGGAGTATACTTCATCTTTAATCCAATTTACGAAGGTGACTTTTCCAATTCCTACACAACATTGAGCAATGTGCCAGATTCTGTCGAGGTAACCGATGGTGTCCTTACAGTGTTTGCGATACCAAACTGCCCATTCTGTCGACAGTCGATCGACGTATTGAAAACAATAAAGGCAAGAACGAATAACCCGAGAATTGACTTTAAGGTAGTTACCTCTGACTCTTCAATGGTCGCCAACTACATAGAACTCTCAGATGGAGAACTGTCAGTCTCACAAGAAACAAGTATTGATGCTTCCTTCGACATAACGAGCGGAAGATTCCCAACATTCGTCTTCAAAACGAAAGAGGAAACCAGAGTCTGGAATAACGACGCTTTTGGTTCACGAGCAAGAGATTGGGTTGAAGAACAAATTTCGAAATAAGGCAACCGTACGTTTCGATTAGATCCTTATTGATTCCTATCAAGTCCTTTAGAAAAAAGCGCGAACTTCCATTCCTCCAGAATGAATAATGCGATTCCCTTCTGATTTTCGTCCGTTGTACTGAATCGAAAGCTGTAGATTTCTCGAAATGGATCGCTGATAACCCACATTCCACGTATAATTAACTCCAGGCTTGAGTGCCTCCAGCATCTCAAATCCAAGTGCAGAATTAGCATCTCCATCGTACTCGATAATTACCGTTTGTATCCCTCCCAATAGACTTCCTTTCTCGGCTTGATTGTACTTGAACGTACTTCCAAACTCTAACACATTCGATACTTCACCTCCAAGTGCTACTTCATTCGTTTTTTGAGAGGCTCGTCCATCCAGAGTTACCCGGAAAGTCGTTGATGGTTGATAAATGATACTCGGTTCGACTGCTCGAAACTTTAGAGCAAAATCACGGCCTGTGGTATAGTCGGCCGCGGATGCTTTATCACCGATAGATCCCTTTGCTTCTAATGTAAATTGCTTTTTGATGTTCCACCGAACGGAAACTTCATGAGACTTCAATAAGCGCGAATCAAAGCCGCTCGCTAACAAAGTCTTGCTCTGAACATCCTGAAAAACATACTGCGCTCCGAAGATGCTCGAAGTTCGATTGAAGTACAAGGTATTCCTCAAGTTGGACGAAGTGGAAAGCAATGAAGTGTCTGATATATTTGAGAAAAAGGGATTGAACGCGGCATTTCCATCGAAGACATTTGTTTTACGTCGTATTCGAACGCGCGTCTGATTAGAGAATCGCGAAACGGTTTTCAAAAACCCTTTTTTCTTCGATGCCCACAATCGTTCAGGTCGAATGTACAAGGATTGATTCAACTCATTGGAGAAGGTTTTCACGTATTCATTGCTGGGTGTGAACACACGAATGTAGCTCGCCTGATCGACAAACTGAGCTATCTCAAACTCGTTAAGATCCTTAATA
>JBGCDF010000062.1:0-11305 GCA_045105095.1 Crocinitomicaceae bacterium
CTGACCCCGTATGTATTTGCCGAGCGTCGTTCATGATAATGTATGATGCCTGATCTCCCCGAATCTCTGGGTACTCGCCCAATTCTGGTTCATAAATTGCATTATTGTTCAAATCAACATACGGCGCAAGTTGATCAGCTACCCCCAGCGCTGCATCTCCATTTCCAGGCCAACTCGCGATAGAAGCTGGCACCGTATATCCAGATTGATTCCAATTGAGGATGTGGTCATCAATATCATCTTGAATAACAGTCCAAATTGAATTCTGGTACTGGCTTGCATAATCGGAAGATGTGTACATCGTCGGATCAGCAATTGGTCCTGGGAAGAGATCTGCTCCACCATCGAATAGTGTTCCTGATAAATGAATCTGTCCATTTACGTCCGCACCTCCAAACCAGAAGGCAGAGTTATAAATTGCATGGTTTCCCGATCCCTTAGGTATCTCATACCCCGGATTGTTCGAGACCGCATTATTGAACAGTAAACCTCCGTCCGTCAAATGAGTGGAGACATTGTTAAAATCAAGGATCGATGTACTAAATTGTCCAAATACTGATACAGTACTGAAACAAGTAAAAAGTAAAAGGTATTTCATAAGGTATGGTTGATTAATTTATTCAAACTTATTCAATATCAAGCCTTAACAGACTATCACTCTTGTCAATCTGAAAGGAAAATAAACAAGTCAACCGAAAGAGTAACATTCCGAAAAAAGAGCGTTATTTTAACACAAACTGCAACTATGAAAGTTTTCTACCTTTTCCTATTCGTTATTTTAGGTATCGCACCAAACGCTCATGCGCAGGACGACTTACAACTGATAGCTTTCACCAATTACGGTTCGTGTTATCAAGGTCTGAAAACGGAGAAAGGTAACATCATTTGGCCTGCGGATTTTGAATCACTGGAAAAAATCACTGATTACGAGTACGTACCCACCAATCCATATCATTACATGATGCGTTACTATTGGATCGCAGAAAAAAATGGGTACTTCGGGTTGATCAATCCTGACGGAGAACAAATACTTCCTTTCCGATTCAATAAAATCAAATCGGCTTATCCATTAAGGACAGGCGTAATTGCTTCGGACGACTCAGCGAGCTATCTGTTTTCAAATAATGGAGAACTTAAATTAAAATTGGACGGATCTTCTTGGTTTGAAATTACGCCCAAGGGATATATCTTTGAAAAAAATGGGCAATTTGGCTTCCTCGATGAGGAATTGCGAGAGATACTTCCAGTGGAATATGATCAATTAACATTTGAAATTATTCAACATAGCAGTGAAGGAATTAGAGAGGTTGTATCAAATCGATTTATCAGAACTCGAAAGGATCTTCAGACGTCCATCTTTGATTTAACGCAAGATAAATGGGTCGTTTCGAAAACAAATGATCTCATTGAAGCGATATGGGTAACGCATTGTTCTGAAAGTGATGCTTTGTTTCACCTCACTAACGAACATCATACGAACTTTGTAGTACTAAAGAGTGATGGAAAGGTAGCTAGCTCTGGAAGCAAGTCAATCGCGAATGACATTATACTCACCTCAATAGATTCGTGCGGAACACGCTCTCATCAACTTGCTTATTTCGAGAATGAAGAATCAATGAAAGTTGCTGACCTAAAAAGAAACAATCTCTCACAAGAGTTTCCACTGATCTATCCTCTTGATGGATATTCCGTTTTCTTTGAGAAGAAGAAATGGGGTGTACTCGATCCCTACTTGAATGAGCTGGGAAGATTCAAATATCCGAAATCTGTGAAGAAATACGCTCCCAGAAAGGAGCTCTCCAAAAGAAATCAAGCCGAAGATAAATTCTACTTATACTTCGCCGAAGGTTATCACGAATACTTTTCGCAAACTGGACTGCTCACAGATAGCGTTCTTGTCACATACGAATACTCAGAAGAAAATCAACACAACTATGGCAGTGAACAGTGGGGATTGTTCAATTTTCGCACGGGTAAGACAACTAAGAAAAAATATAACGGACTTGGTCGATACGAATACAAAGGAAGTACCATTTACTGGTGTAATGAAGGTGTTTCCCATGGGGAAATGGGGTATGAAACAATGAAAATTGACATCTATAATTCTGAACTAGAGCGCATCAATGAATTCTCAGGAAAGATTTATTTAGAGCGGGTTTCAAGTAGAAGCGATCGAGGTCATCAAGTAATTATATTGAATGAAAAGATGGGCGTTATCAATCCGTTTGGTGAAGAACTTATTCCTATTGAATATGATGAATGCCGCAGAATGGAAGTTCGTTCGATTAACCACAAAAAACGAGACGTACTTTTTGTTGTAAGAAAGAACGGCGAATCACCTCGTATTTTTGATTACAACGGGAAAATCCTAATAAACGAGAACCACACTAGATTCGAATCAAAAGGGCAATATCTTATGGCGTATCGTAAAGATGGTCTAAAGGATGTTTACGACTCCAAAGGGAATTTACTCCTGAAGGGGTTCAAACACCAACGAAACTCAACACGAATTGACAAGTTTGGGAAGTGCATTGGATTCGATAATAAAGATGGACTGATACCTAACGCTTGCACCTACTTCACTAAAGACGACAAGTTAATTGAATTCAGAGGAGGGAAAATGTATGAACTGGATGAAAACTTCTTTCAATTTGAGGCAAACTACTGCTATTTCTTGGAGTGGATAATCATAAATAAAGCTGGAAAGATCGTCACCACAGACCCGAAGGGTGTTTCCAAACTCAGCATGGACTATAGACGAGAATACCCGAATGAATGCTCGACTTACCTTAATGAGTATCCTATTCCCGAAAAGCAGAAGAGGAAAACGAAGCCGCAAAAGCAAAAACCATCTACACCTCGGAAAAAGCAGTACATCTGGAAGCAACACAATCGGAACAATCCGAATGAGTGGTTCCTATATAATGGAAATGATGTACTGATGTATCCTGAATCATTTGAGTATCCCTTACCCGAGGAAAGCTTTTATGGTGGTGTCTTCATGCAAAATGGAAAGTATGGGTATTTCGACAGTAAATACAATCAATACCTTGAAGCCGAATACGATTACATCTTCCCTCCCGCTCCAATTACGTTAAAAAATGGATCATGGCAAATTCATCATCGAAATTCAGGTAAGGTATCTCCCGAATTCGACCAAATTTCACTTGACTATCGCAATTATCTTCATTTTGTTTTTAAGGATGGAAAAATTGGCGTGATCAATGACTCCATGGAGTTCATAATCCCACTCACCGATTCCGTTGACCTCGTAACTAACTACGACCTTGTTAAACTGCTTAGTTTGAAAGGATATACTGGGCAAACACGCATGCATATTGTGAACAATCTTGTGTATAATGGCAAACCATCAAAGGTCTATCGAAAAATTAACAACATTCACATTCTTGAGCAAGTGACGCTCAACTCAACTGAAAATAACCTACTTAAGTTCTCACCTATCGATCTCAATCGAGCTGATATCCCTACAGGTTTTAGGGACAAGGTGATGTATTACAATATAAATCAAACAATACGAGAGCGTCGACCAAAGTATGCGAACCGCTACTTCTATTCGGAAATGACTCTCACATGGACACGAAATTGGAAGGATCAAAGATGGGGCTTGCTAATAAGAGAGGAGTTTAAATACAAGGAATTCTTCAACTATAAAATAGTTGGCGACAAACTTGTTCCAATTGACATAAACGATCTGTTCAAATCAGATGAAAAATCAGTGGCTAAACTCAACGCTCTTCTGATTGAAAAACTGACGAAAATTCAAGCCTTCGGTGAGAACTGCACCGACATAAATGATAAAGTGGAGCAATTAAAACAGAAGTTCATCATTCATAATGGGCGCGAGTTGGTCTTCTACTGGCAAAATGCTGGCGGTTTCATTATTTCGTTGAACATCACAGAAATTGAAGATTTACTCCTCGAACCGCAGAAATTCAAAGAAAAGTCATAATTTTATCCGCTTTTGTTTCTTTCAAAAATGATCCCTGAATACCACAATAACTACCTCCTTGAGAACTTCGAAACCGAACGATTACGCTTTCGAAAGCTATCATGGGACGATTTTGAAGAATGGCAAGCATTGTTCATTAATGATGATGTTGCCCTCTTTTTAGGAATGGACCCTGCACTTTCCAAAAAGGAGTTGACGCAGTTTTGGTTCGATAAAACCTTTAAACGATACGAGAATAATTCGGGGAGTATGAATGTCCTCATCAACAAAGAAACCAATCGTTTGATCGGGCAAGCAGGGCTGCTCATTCAAGACATCGATGGTGAATCAAGGTTGGAAATCAGTTATTCCATTTTACCCGAATTCTGGAAACAAGGTTATGCTTTTGAATCTGCGAATGCGTGCCTGCATCATGCCTTTGAGCAACAATGGTCGGATAATTTGATTTCGCAAGTTGATCCGCGGAACATTGGATCTGAAAAAGTAGCACGCAAAAATGGAATGAAGTTGGAAAGAACCATCTTAGATGAACAGCAACATCGGTTGAATATTTTCTGCATTCGACGGGAAGAATGGGAAAAAACGCCAGATAATGAGTGAACTTTACGACAATACCATCAAAACGTGGCGGAACCTAGCTGAAGTCTATCATGAACAATTCAAGGACCTGACGCTTTACAATGAATCGTATAAAGCGTTTGTTTCCCTGCTCAATTCTGAAAACCCTTCTATACTCGAGATTGGATGCGGTCCCGGAACCGTCACAACTTGGTTTAAGAAGCGATTGCCGAAGGCTTCAATTCTGGCGACGGACGTTGCACCAGAAATGATCGTAGAAGCAGAAAAGCACGTCACAGGAGTCACTTTTAAGGTCTTAGATGCCCGTGAAGTTCATACCCTACAACGAACATTTGATGCGGTGTTGGCCGGTTTCATCATCCCCTATTTAACAAAAGAAGACCTTGAAAAATGTATCGCTTCTATTTCAGAACGGATGAATGATAATGGCCTTTTGTATCTCAGCTGTATTGAAAAAGACTACTCCGAATCACATGCTCAAACGGGAAGTACAGGACATACAATGACTGTTCACTACTACCTTGAAGAAGACATTCAGCAACTTTTTGAAAATCATCAACTTCAACATCACTCCACGATCCGAGTAAATTACCCTTTACCATCTGGTGAAAGTGATACGCACCTTATCTTAATTGCCCGAAAAAACTAATCCAAGCATGACAAAAAACGTGTTCTACTTTTCAGTATTGATGGTTCTGATTTCCTGTTCTTCAGCGGAGAACAACTGTGAATCTTACCTAAAAAGTTCAAATCAATACATCTATGATGCGTCGCGAGAACGCCAAATCCCTACTCAAATATATGCGCTCTCCGATTCATCGGAATGGAATGGCGAATTGGTCATTTTGAATTGTGGATATGGATCGAGTGCAACTGAATATAGCTACATCACTGAAGCGCTGGCCCAAAACGGTTACTACGTAATTTCAATTCAACATGAAATCCAAACGGATGAAATGATTCCTAGCGGTGAGAACATCATCGAACTTCGAATGCCCAATTGGAAAGAAGGAATTAAAAGCATGGAACAGGTGATTGAATTCGTTAAGACTGAATCACCATCGATTTCAACCGAAAAAGTTCACCTAATCGGTCATTCCAATGGAGGGGATATATCTGTTCTATTCGCCACGAACCACCCGAAAAGAGTTCGTTCTCTAATTACCTTGGATCATCGGAGAATGCCTATTCCACTATCGAAGGAGTACCAAACCTTATCGTTCAGAGCTGACCAATTTGAAGCTGACCTAGGTGTAATTCCCTCAAAACAAGATCAAATCGAATTTGCCATCGGGATCATTTACTTGGAAAATGTGGACCACAATTACTTGAGGGATATCGCCACGGAGGAAACAAAAGAACTTGTTTTATCGAATATATTTGACTTTCTGGGCACCTGAAACGCATAAAATTTCTTGTTGATGAATTGTGTCCATAAAATTCGATTAAATCTGAGTCGACTCCATCGTTCAATTCTCCCATCTTTCTTTATCTTTGCCAATTCATTGAAAGAATAATTATGATTGAAATTACGCTCCCAGATGGTTCTGTAAGAGAGGTTGAGAAAGGAACTTCTGCGATGGATATCGCGAAGAGTATTTCTGAAGGTCTTGCACGAAATGTACTTGCTGCAAAGGTGAATGGAAATGTGGTAGATGCAGGTCTACCAATGAATGAAAACGCCACCTTGCAACTACTCACCTGGAACGATAAGGAGGGGAAATCAACTATGTGGCACTCTTCTGCCCACTTGATGGCTGAAGCAATTGAGTTCTACTACCCTGGGGTAAAGTTGGCCATTGGACCTCCTGTAAAAAATGGTTTTTACTACGACGTAGATTTCATGGATTACACCATTGCTGAAAAGGATTTGGTGAAGATCGAGCAGAAAATGAAAGAACTCGCAAAGCAAAAGAACGAGTTCATCCGTAAGGAAATTTCAAAAGCTGAAGCAATCGAGTACTTCAAAGAAAAAGAAGATCCTTACAAGTTGGAATTATTAGAGGGTCTTGAAGATGGAAACATTACGTTCTATACTCAAGGTGGATTTACGGATCTATGTCGTGGACCTCACATTCCCCATACAGGACCAATCAAAGCGATTAAATTGACTTCCATTGCCGGAGCATATTGGCGTGGAGATGAGAAGAACAAACAATTGACGCGTATTTACGGAATCACTTTCCCGAAAGCCGCTGAATTGACTCAGTATTTGGAAAACGTTGAGCTTGCAAAAGCCCGTGACCATCGTAAATTAGGAAAAGAACTAGATTTATTCACGTTCTCGCAACGCGTTGGACAAGGTCTTCCACTTTGGTTGCCAAAAGGAGCCGCATTGCGTGAGCGACTAGAAAACTTCTTGAAGAAAGCACAAAAAGCTGGAGGATACGATCAGGTAATTACTCCGCACATTGGAAGTAAAGAGTTGTACGTATGCTCAGGTCACTATGCAAAATATGGTGAGGATTCATTCCAACCAATTAATACTCCTGATGAGGACGAGGAATTCTTGCTAAAACCAATGAACTGTCCTCACCATTGTGAGATTTACAAATCACGTCCGCGTTCTTATCGTGACCTTCCTGTTCGCTTCGCGGAATTTGGAACAGTCTATCGCTACGAGCAGTCTGGTGAGCTTCACGGATTAACACGTGTTCGTGGATTTACGCAAGATGATGCGCATATTTTCTGTACGCAGGAACAAGTGAAAGATGAATTTAAGAAGGTAATTGACCTCGTTTTGTATATTTTCAAAACACTCGATTTCCAGAACTTCAAAGCACAGATTTCTTTGAGAGATCCAAACAATACTGAGAAGTACATTGGATCGGATGAAAACTGGGACAAAGCTGAGCAAGCGATTATTGAAGCATCAGCTGAAAAAAATCTCCCAACTGTTGTGGAATATGGAGAAGCGGCATTCTATGGACCAAAGTTGGATTTCATGGTAGAGGATGCTCTTGGTCGTGAGTGGCAATTGGGAACTATTCAGGTGGATTACAACCTACCTGAGCGTTTCGAATTAGAATATGCAGGTGCGGATAATCAGAAGCACCGTCCAGTAATGATTCACCGAGCTCCATTTGGATCAATGGAACGTTTCGTTGCTGTATTGTTAGAGCACTGTGCGGGTGACTTCCCGTTGTGGTTGACAACAGACCAAGTGGCGATTTTACCGATCAGTGAGAAATATAATGATTACTGTCAAAAGCTTTTACAATTACTAAATAATTACGATATTCGCGGATTCGTTGACGATCGTAACGAAAAGGTAGGTAAGAAGATACGGGAGTCTGAGCTAAATAAAATTCCATTTATGCTCATTATTGGTGAACAAGAAGCGGCAAATAACACTGTTTCAGTTCGACAAAGAGGAGAGAATGGAGATATTGGTTCGATGAATGTTGAAAGTTTTGCTGAACTTATTGGAAAAGCGATTGAAGACGAATTGGCTGTTAATGTTTAAATAACTGAATGAGAAGACCTCGTAATAAAAAGAATTTTGTTCGCAGAGAAGACACTGCGAAACACCGTATTAACGAAAAAATCCGCGCTGAAGAGATTCGTCTCGTTAGAGAGGGGGCTGAACCGCAAGTAATGTCGGCTCGTGCTGCTCTAAAAATCGCGGAGGAAGAAGAATTGGATTTGGTAGAGATTTCACCAAAGGCAAATCCTCCGGTGTGTAAAATTATGGATTACCGTAAATTCTTATACAACCAAAAGAAACGCGAGAAAGAACTCAAAGCCAAGCAAAGTAAAGTTGTCATCAAAGAGATTCGTTTCGGACCGAACACGGATGATCACGATTTCAACTTCAAATTAGAGCACGCGAAGAAATTCCTTCAAGAAGGAAGCAAATTGAAAGCATACGTATTCTTTAGAGGGCGTACGATTGTATTCAAGGATCGCGGCGAGATTTTGTTGTTGCGCCTTGCGCAGGAACTAGAAGATTACGGAATTGTTGAACAAATGCCGAAGTTAGAAGGTAAGCGTATGACAATGATGATCAACTCGAAATTAACAGGAAAGAAGAAGTAACGATCATTCCTACATCCCGATAGCTATCGGGAATCGGAAACCGATACGAGATATTAAAAGCAATTATAGCGGTAAATTAAAACAAAGAGAGATGCCAAAAATGAAAACTAAATCCAGTGCAAAGAAGAGATTCACTGTAACTGGAAGCGGTAAAATCAAAAGAAAGCACGCTTTTAAAAGTCACATCTTGACAAAGAAGACTAAGAAACAAAAGCGTAACTTGACTCACGCTGGTTTGGTACACAAATCAGATGAAGCAAACATTAAGCAACAATTGTGTATGAAGTAATTCGTTAATGATAACGAATGCATACACAGGTTAGAGTTAACCCGATAATGAGTACACAAGCCGTTTGAAATAGTAACGCACTCCTTGTCAAAAAACAAATTATTATGCCAAGATCAGTAAATCATGTAGCTTCAAAAGCTCGTCGTAAGGCGATTATGAAGCATGCAAAAGGTTACTACGGACGTCGTAAAAACGTTTGGACAGTAGCAAAAAACGCCGTCGAAAAAGGATGGCAATACGCTTACGAAGGACGTAAGCAAAAGAAAAGAAACTTCCGTTCATTGTGGATTACGCGTATCAACGCAGGTGCACGTCAGCACGGAATGAGCTACTCTCAATTCATGGGACTCGTCAACAAAAGTGAGATGGAATTAAACCGTAAGGTTCTTGCGGATTTAGCCATGAATCACCCAGATGCTTTCAAAGCAGTTGTTGAGGCAGTGAAGAAATAATTAACACATCGCTATAATTTAAAAGTCCCCCGACATTTATTGTCAGGGGACTTTTTTCGTTTGTATATGTTCCGTGATTAATCAATACGCTTGATTACCAGCTTTCCATTTCCTTTCCACGATTTGAACAAACATCAACTAGTTCATATAGTAATTCCCAGTCTGCCTCTAATCGACAATAAGTGACTTCATTAAACGCAGTTACTTAACACATATTCACTCAAGATTCACAACTAAACGGTTTTAGCTTTCCAATTTAACCCTGAGTTTTCGATTTCCTTATTGTTAAATAAAACCTACTTTGGCTTCAATTAATGCTAAAAAACAACAATTATGAAAAAAATGTTACTCTCTTTAATGGTCCTTGGAGCTTCTGCTTTCGGACTTAATGCACAAATCCAAAATTACTCTGTTGGTCAGACGGTTTCTGATTTCACAGTTACGGATACTGATGGAAACACGCACACACTAAGCGATTATACAAATGCTGGTAAGTGGGTAGTGTTGGATTTCTTCTTTGTTGATTGTCCGCCTTGTCAGGGAACGGCTCCAATTTTCAACGAGCTTCACGAAAAATATGGATGTAATTCAGCAGACTTAATTTGTATCAGTATCAATACTGGACAGGATGACGATGCTTACGTTGAGTCTTTCGAAGCACAGTACGGAGGATCTTTCTCTCATGCACCGGCAGCTAGTGGTGACGGTGGATCAGGAGCGGTTAACACAGACTTCAACCCTACGGCTTACCCAACATTTGCTTTGATTGATAACAACATGCAAATTCAAAACTTGGATATCTGGCCAATTAGTTCTGTTGCTGATTTCGAAAGTGCATTCTCTGCAGCTGGATTCTCTCCAACTGAAACGGCATGTGCTGCAGCTTCAACTCCAGAGTTGACGTTGACTGACGCTCAAGTTTTCCCAAATCCATCGACTGGAAACGTATCAATTCGTTTTAACAATGCAGTTTCTTCGGATGTAACGATCCAAGTGTCAAACCTTGTTGGACAAGTGGTTTACACTTCTAACGAAACAACAATGGCTGGTTCAAACTCTTTCGATTTGAATCTTGCTGATTTAAATAATGGTCAATACATCGTTAAAATTGGAAACGGAACTGAACAAACAATTACAAAAGTTCAGATCAGAAAATAATTCCCTTTACGGGCTTATACTTATAGCAATGCCTCTCATCTCCATTATTAATGGAGTGAGAGGTATTTTTTTGCCTTATCTTTGAGTTAGAAACAACTATATGATCCGAACATTTCTTTCCCTTATACTTTTTTCATCCCCTTTATTCATGAGTTTATCTTGTTCAGAAGAAATATCCGAAAGCCATGGAACCATTGAAGGAGTAGATTATCATACTGGGAGCACCAGGTTGAGTGATTTGGCTGACGTGGTAGCACCTGTCCATCCTTCTTTGAAAAAAGATACTACCATCTTCCCAGACTTTCAAAGTAACCCGATTGAAGTGATCATCAAATTCCCTTCGGATACAGCATTCAAAGGAACGATCATCGCACTTCCTGGTTGGAACTATGACAACAATGAATGGTGCGAGAAAACCGAACTGTGCGAAAAGGCACTCAGCCAAGGCTATGCGCTCATTTTACCTGAAATGGGTAAAAGTATTTATTGCGACTCCGTTTTTCCAGAAACACGCAAAGACTGGTTACGCTACCCCACTCGATCTTGGATGAAAGAAACACTGATTCCTAGAATTCAGGAAGAGTTTCAATTGCTCTTAACTGATCAGGATAATTTTGTAATGGGACTTTCTACCGGGGCTCGGGGCGCAGTTCTCTTGGCCATGGATTTGCCAGAGATCTTCTCCGCTTGTGGCGCACTATCCGGTGATTTCGACCAGACGCGATACACCAAAGACAAACTGTACAATGGATATTACGGTCCGTTTCAGGAATTCCAAGATCGCTGGATTGGAAAAGACAACGCCATCAGTTCCATCAA